>NZ_BCBQ01000127.1:0-13422 GCF_001320885.1 Pseudomonas sp. NBRC 111140 | reverse complement strand
ACTGCCGGCGGAAACCCGCTGCAGGCCGTTGACGCGGATGTCGGCGATCCTGAAGGGGGAGGCCTGGGCCAGCGTGGCTTTCAGCAACAGGATGGAGAGCAACAGGCGCGGGTAGTTCATCGGGGGTTCCAGACAAGCGGATTCGGAGTGCAGCACGTGCGGGCAACCCGCATGCGGCGGGCGATGAGGATACGGGCGGGCTGTGTACGGCGCGGTTAGCCGAGGGTAAAGATGTGTAAAGTCCGACCGGCCGGCGGTGACAGTGCCCGCCTGCAGGGTGATCATTACGGCCCCTGCAATTGCGATATCTGGCCCTGATGATCCCTGTGCTGCTGGTCGACGACGACCGCGAACTGACTGAAATGCTCTCTCTGTACCTGGCGCGCGAAGGCTTCCAGGCCACGGCCGTGGACACCGGTGAAGAGGGCGAGGCCCAGGCGCTGTCCGGTAACTACCAGGTGGTGGTGCTGGACGTGATGCTGCCCGGTATCTCCGGTATCGAAGTGCTGCGCCGTGTGCGTGCACGCAGCCAGGTGCCGGTGCTGCTGCTGACCGCCCGTGGCGACAACATCGACCGCATTGCCGGCCTTGAACTGGGGGCCGATGACTATGTGCCCAAGCCCAGTTCCCCGGGGGAACTGGTGGCACGTCTGCGGGCAATTCTGCGCCGGGTACAGCCACAGCAGATGGGCGAGGCCAGTGCGCCCGAACAGCTACGCACCGGGGCATTGAAAATGTGGCCGGGCCGACGCGAGGCGCACTGGGGCGACGCTACGCTGGAGCTGACCGGCTCCGAGTTCAGCCTGCTGGAGGCATTGGCCCGTCAGGCTGGCCAGTTGGTCAGCAAGCAGGACCTTTCGCTTAATGCCCTGGGCCGGCCGCTGACCCGTTACGACCGGCGTATCGACGTGCATGTCAGCAGCATTCGGCAAAAACTTGGCCCGCGCGCCGACGGCAGCAGCTGGATCCAGAGCGTGCGTGGCATGGGCTACATGTTGATCGTCGAATGATGCGCCGGCGCCTGTTCTGGAAGCTGTTTCTGGCGTTCTGGCTGGCCAACTGCCTGACCTTCCTGGTGGGGGCGGGCGCTTTCATGCTCAATGACTGGCGTGGCGATACGCCGGCGCTGCGCTCGCTGCTGGCCACCGAACTGCAGCTGTTGCAGCGTTACGGCGAGCAGGCAGGCCGACAGCTGCTTGAGGTATCACCGCAACCGCCCGATGTACAGGTGGGCCTTTACGACAGCCAAGGCCAGTTGCTGGCCGGCAGAGCGGTGCCGGTGGCGCGTTTCGAGCAGGCGTTGAGCGACCGTGAAGGTCGCCCGCTGGTGCTACGTGCTTCGGTGGCCACGGTGCTTGGCGAGCCACCGCGCCCGCGTGGTATGGGCCCGTTGTTTACCGGCACGCTGATGAGTGCACTGTTCGCCTTCCTGTGCAGCTTGTACCTGACTCGCCCGCTGGCCTGGTTACGTGAGGCGATGGGCCAGGTAGCCCAGGGCCGCTTCGATGTGCGGGTAAAGCCCAGGCTCGGTAAGCGCCGCGACGAGATCGTCGAGCTGGCGGAGGACTGCGACCGCATGGCCGGTCAGCTGAAGGCACTGGTGCAGGCGCAGCAGAACCTGCTGCACGATATTTCCCACGAACTGCGTTCACCGCTGACGCGCATGCATGCTGCCATTGGCCTGATGCGCCAGCAGCCCGACCGGCACGACATGCTGGAGCGGGTGGAGCGCGAATCGCGGCGCATGGATGACCTGATCGAGCAGTTGTTGACCTTGGCCCGCGCCCAGGCTCGCCAGGGCGATAGCGACTTTGCCAGCGTGGATGTGGTGGAGCTGCTGGCGCAGATCGTCGAAGACGCCCGCTTCGAGGCCGGCATGAAGCAGTGCCAGGTGTCTTTGCAAGCCCAGGGTGCGTTTCTCATCCACGGTCATGAAGAACTGCTGTACCGGGCGTTCGAGAACATCATCCGCAACGCGGTGCGCTACACCGCAGTTGGTACGGAGGTGTTGGTGGAGGCCGCTATGGCGCCGGGTGGGCAATGGTTTCAGGTCTGTGTCAGCGACCATGGGCCGGGCGTAGATCCGGCGCGCCTGCCGCGGATCTTCGAGCCGTTCGACCGGGGTGCCGACAGCGATGGTGATGGTTTCGGCCTGGGCTTGGCTATCGCCCAGCGGGCCATTGCCCTGCACGGCGGTAGTATCACTGCGCAGGCCGCCGCCACTGGTGGTCTGCGGGTGCGCATCGAACTGCCACAGGCAAGCCCGGCTTGAGCCATTGAGGCCGTAAAGCGGCCTCAATGGCTCAAGCCGTGAGCGTCGGTACGAACATGCCGGTCTTCACATTGCTCATCGAAACCAACGTCTTGAAGCGTTTGACATTGTTGTTTTCGAAGAACAACTCACGGGTCAGCTGGGTGTACTGCTCCATGTGCCGCACCAGCATGATCAGCACGAAATCGCATTCCCCCGCCACGTAGTAGCACTGTTGCACCTGCGGGCAGGCGAGGAAGGTGCGCTTCATCTCGTCCAGCAGGTCCAGCCGCTCGTTCTCCACTTCGACCTCGGTGATTACGGTCAGCGTGTAACCCAGATGCACGGCATCCACCTGTGCCACCGTTCCACGGATCACGCCGTCGGCCGCCATTTTCTTCAAGCGCCGGTTCACCGCTGCCGAGGACAGGTTGACCTGCGTGCCCAGGTCCAACTGCGACGTCCCGGCATTGCGCTGTACGGCCTCGAGCAGGGCCAGATCGAAGTGATCGAGGGGCATGAAGGTATCTCCGTTGCTAAGCAGCGCCAAAGGCTGGAAAAGCGTAATGAAAGTGCATGAAAAGGTCGAAAATCAAGTTTTTCGTACGCTTTCGCCGAATAGAATTCTCCCATGATCAAACAGGGTGCGCTGCCATGGCATGGCACCCAAGGAGAAACGGTTGATGAATACGAGTACCCCGTTGCAATTGGACGGCGCGTTGCTATTGCAGCAAATCAGTGCGCTGGGGCAAGTAGGCGTCGACCCCATTCACGGCGGACGCACTCGGATTGCGCTGACCGATACAGAAAAGGCTGGGCGCGATCTGCTGGTTGAATGGATGCATGAGCTTGATCTCGAGGTGCAGATCGATCGCATCGGCAACATTTTCGGCACGTTGCGCTCAGCTACTGACAGCGGTGCCCAGCGCCCACTGATGATGGGTTCGCACATCGATACCGTCACCAATGCTGGCGCCCTGGATGGCTGCTACGGGGTGCTGGCGGGGCTGGCAGTGATACGTGCTTATCGTGAGGCAGGGCGGCAGCCCGAGCGTTCGATCACCGTTGGCGCCTTTACCAACGAAGAGGGCGTGCGCTACCAGCCAGACATGATGGGCTCGTTGGTATACGCCGGTGGCCTATCGTTGCAGCAGGCCCTGGATACGCTTGGCACCGACGGCACGCGGCTGGGCGACGAATTGGCGCGTATTGGCTATGCCGGCACAATGCAGCCAGGGGCCGTGGTGCCGCACGAATACCTTGAGCTGCACATCGAGCAGGGCCCGATCCTTGAGGCCGAGAACACCCTGATTGGCGTGGTCGAGAACCTGCAAGGCATTTCCTGGCAGCAGGTAGAGGTGCTGGGCCATGCCAACCATGCCGGCACCACACCGACTCACCTGCGCCATGATGCCGGTTTCGTGGCCAGTGCCATCGTTGCCGAACTGCGCGCCATGGCCGTAGATTCTGGCACGACCCTGGCCACCGTCGGCTGCATGCGGTTCGAGCCAAACCTGATCAACGTCATTGCACGCAAGGCGACCTTCACCGTCGACCTGCGCGACCCGGACGAAACCTGCCTGGCTCACGCCGAAAACCGCCTGAGCCAATACCTGGATTCCCTCGCCAAGCGTGAAGGCGTGAGCATCGCTACGGAGCGCCTGGTGCGCTTTGAACCAGTTGCCTTCGATGCCGGCCTGGTCGATGCGATCGAAGCCTCGGCGCGGCGCTTGGGCTTCAGCCACCGACGCATGACCTCTGGTGCCGGGCACGATGCGCAAATGATCGCCCGCATAGCGCCGGCTGCGATGATCTTCGTGCCCAGTCAGGGCGGCATCAGCCACAACCCGCGCGAGTTTACCGCTGACGATCACCTCGTTCAGGGGGCGCAGGTGTTGCTGGATGTCGTGAGCCATCGCCTGGCCCACACCTGATATTCATTGAAAAAACCGCCCACGGCAGTTTGGCTGCAGCGGCATGGGCTTGCTGATACTTGTAGAACGGAGTGCTGCATGTTTGTTTCCAACCCCAAGGCTGGCCGCCAGCCATACCCACAAGCGTTGCGAACTGTGATGAGCATTGCCAAGGCCGAAGAAAGCCGCCAGTGGCTGACCGGTTGGTCGTGCCTGAATGCTGGGGCCACGCCGCTGTACGGTTTGCCTGACCTGGCCGCAGAACTGGGCATAGCCCAGCTGTCGGTCAAGGATGAATCGGTGCGCTCGGTGCTCGGTAGCTTCAAGGCCCTTGGGGCGCCGATCGCCTTGGTTCGGTTGATTCTGCGAACCTTCCCCGAACAGCCTTTCGCGCCCCATGGGTTGCTGGAGGGCCATTATGCTGATCTGCTGGCCGGCTTTACCGTCGTCAGTGCCACTGATGGCAACCATGGCAAAGGCCTGGCGGCAGCAGCACACAGCATAGGCTGTCGCTGCGTGATCGTGCTGCACGCCAATGTCAGCATCGAGCGTGAGCAGGCGATTGCCGCCTACGGCGCACAGATCGTGCGGGTTGCCGGCAACTATGACAAGTCGGTCGAGCACGCCGCCGTGCTGGCGGCGAGCAATGGCTGGACCGTGGTTTCTGATACCTCGTATGAAGGCTATGAGGAGATCCCACGCGACGTGATGCAAGGCTACGCCACCATCGCCGCGGAAATCATCGAAGCCACCGTCGGGCAGCCACCGTTCACTCATGTGTTCCTGCAGGGCGGGGTAGGTGGCTTGGCAGCTGGCATCGTCAGCTACCTGTGGGAACACTTCGGCGAGCAGCGCCCGCTGTTTGTCATGGTCGAACCCGAGCAGGCCGACTGCCTGTACCAAAGTGCGATGCTTGGCAAGCCGGCCAGGGCTGTTGGCTCGGTGGACTCGGTCATGGCCGGCCTGGCCTGTGGCGAGACATCGCCCCTGGCATG
The DNA here is from genome assembly GCF_001320885.1 of Pseudomonas sp. NBRC 111140. Classification (NCBI taxonomy): domain Bacteria; kingdom Pseudomonadati; phylum Pseudomonadota; class Gammaproteobacteria; order Pseudomonadales; family Pseudomonadaceae; genus Pseudomonas; species Pseudomonas sp. NBRC 111140. The sequence continues at coordinate 8,263 of NZ_BCBQ01000127.1, read as the reverse complement.
GCGCTTCCTGGAGCCGAGCATCGATTGTTTCATGACCATCAGCGACGACGAGGCCGTGGCCGCCATGCGCCGCCTGTCAGCTGGCAGCGTTCGTGACATTCCATTGATCGCGGGTGAGTCAGGTGTCGCCGGGCTGGCTGGGCTGGCCCGCCTGGTCAAGGACTCGGGCGCAGCCGCCAGCCTGGGGGTCGGTAGAAATGCCCGTATTCTCTTCATCAACACCGAAGGTGCCACCGCCCCCGGCGTTTACGCCGAGCTGTTGGGCGAAACGGCCGCCTCGGTGCTGGCGCGCCAGCAGTGCTGGGCCTAACGACCGGATGTTTCAGTGGCCGCCTTTCATCCGCCGTGCCAACAGGTAGATACCCAGGCCAACCAGCGCCGTCGCCGCGCCGATGAACCCGGTGCTGGTCCAGCCCATGCCGGCAGTGATCGCCATGCCGCCCAGCCATGGCCCCAGTGCATTGGCCAGGTTGAACGCCGCATGGTTCGACGCGGCGGCCAGGCTTGGCGCTTCATGAGCAATGTCCATCAGGCGGATCTGCAGCGGTGCGGCCAGGGCGATCATGGTACCCACCAGGCCGATGCCCAGCAGCAGGCTCCACAGTGCCTGGGCGGCGAAGGTGAAGAACAGCAGCACGGCAATCGACCACATCAACACCAGCCCCACCGCGCGGAATTGCAGGCGGTCGAACAGTTTGCCGCCCGCGATGTTGCCGACGATACCGCCAACACCGAACGCCGCCAGGCCGAACGGAATCCACTGCGGCGAGACCTGGGTCACTTGCAGCATGGTCGGCGCCAGGTAGCTGAACACGCAGAACATGCCGGCAAAGCCGATGGAAGCGATGGCCAGCGCCATCCATACCTGCGGGAGGGTAAAGGCCTGCAGTTCCTTGCGTGGGTCGCTGCGTACTTCGTCGTGACGCTGGGGCACGAAACGCCAGACCAGGGCGATGGTGCACAGGGCAATCGCGCCGACCAGCACGAAGGCCGAACGCCAGCCGAAATACTGGCCCAGGAACGTGGCCACCGGGTTGCCGAGCAACATGGCCAGGGTCAGGCCCATCATCACCCGAGCGACGGCACCTGCACGTTGATCTTTGGCCACCATGCTCGAGGCCACCACAGCCGCAATGCCGAAGTAGGCGCCGTGGGGCAGGCCACTGATGAAGCGGAAGGCGACCAGGCCGCCGAACGAGGGGGCGAAGGCCGTGGCCAGGTTGCCCAAGGCATACAGCAGCATCAACAGCAGCAGCATGTGCTTGCGCAGCAGTTTGGCACCGAGAATCGCCAGGGTAGGGGCGCCGACCATCACCCCCAATGCATAGGCGCTGATGGCATGGCCCACCTGTGGCTCGCTCAACTGCAGGTTGCTGGCTATGTCGGGCATCAGGCCCATGATGGCGAATTCGCCGGTGCCGATGGCGAAGCTGCCCAGCGCCATGGCGGCTTCCATCTTGGCGACGGTGCTTTTACTGGCGAGCGGGGGGAGTTCCTGGACTGACATCTGTATCCCTATTGAAACATGCTGAAACGTTCAAGGCGGGATCATAGTCAATCTGTGACTGCAACGTCGAGGACGCTGGACGGCTATTCAGCGTGTCGGGGGCAATCACAGTGTCAGCTTCTTGCTGAACTTTGTCTCCATGACAATGTGCGAAGCAGTGTGGGTCACGCCCTTGATCATGTTGATGCGGGTCAGCTCGGCATTCAGCTCCCCCAGCGTGTGGGTGGTCAGGTGGATGATGAAGTCCATTTCACCCGACACCGCATACACCGCCTGCACCGAGTCCATCTTGCGCAAAGTGGTCATCACGTCGGTGTAGCTCTTGTTGCTGCATGAAGTCATGGTGAAGCAGTTGATCACCTGCTGCAGCTTGTCCTGGTCGATGCGCACGCTGTAGCCGGTGATGACCCCGGCGTTTTCCAAGCGGTTGATGCGCTCCTGCACCGCAGAACGCGACACGCCCAGCTTGCGCGCCAGCGAGGCGGTGGGCTCGCGGGCGTTGGCCTGCAGCAAGGCCAACAGTTGCCGGTCTTTTTCGGTCAGTTTGAACAGCGCGCCGGGTGGGAGGGCGTCCATGGTGGTTCCTGGTGATTGTTCTTAGTGGTTGTACTGCGCGCGGGCTTCCTGGAACTTGTCCATCAGCTTCAGGCCGGCATACACCGTTTGCGCCGCCGCTGGCCCGAACGGCCCGCCGTTCCATTCCAGGCCGTAGGCGTCGAACAGGCGGTAGCGGTCACTTTCGTTACAGACTGCCTCGGCGATTACCCGTGCACCCACGGGTGCGGTGTTCATACCATGGCCCCCAAATGAAGTACAGGCCCACAACCCCGGGCCCAGAGGGCCGATGTGCGGCATCTTGTGGCGGGCGTAACCCATCAGCCCAGACCAGGCCTTGGCGATTTTCAAACCCTGCAGTTGTGGGTACACGCTAAGGATGTCACGGGTCAGCAACTGCCCCAGGCGCTGTTCGTCCTGCAGGTTGCGCGTGGTGATATGGCCACCCCACAGCAGGCGGTCACCCTCGACGATGCGGTAGTAGTCCGAGGCGCGGCGGTTGTCGCCCACTGCGTCTGTAGTACGTACTACATCGCGCAGGCGCTCACCCAGGTGCTCGGTCAGCACCACGTACGTGGCAATCGGCAGAAACGCACGGCGCAACTGGCCAAACTCAGGGCCGCCGTAGCCGCCGCAGCAGTACACCACATCGCCGCAGCTGACCGCCCCCTGGGCGGTGACCACCCGATGGTGGCCGGCCTTGCGTTCCACCCGCAGCATTGGCGATTGTTCGTGTATGCGGCCACCGGCCAGCTCGACCAACTCGGCCAGGCCCAGGCAGTAGTTCAGCGGGTGGAAGTGAAAGCCATGGCTATCACGCAGCCCCTGGAAGTAGCGGTCGGTGTTCAGACGGCTGCGCAGCGCCTGGGTATCGAGGTACTCCATGTCGAAATTGAAGTCGCGGGCCATGCGGTCGCGGGTGCGCTGCAGGTTGTCGGCGTCGTCGTAGCGCACCACGCTGAGTTTGCCGGTGGTTGCCGCGCAGCCTGGCAGTTGGTGGCGGGCGATGGTGTCGCGGACGATATCGACCCCCTCCAGCGACAGCCGGAACAGCGCCGCGGCGGTCTGCTTGCCGCAGCGCCGCTCGATCGCCGACAGCCCTTCGGACCAGCCTTGCAGCACGAAGCCGCCATTGCGCCCGGAGGCGCCCCAGGCCACCCGTGCCGCCTCCAGCAACACCACCGAGCGCCCGCGCATCAGCAGCTCGCGGGCCAGGCTAAGGCCTGCCAGGCCGCCACCGATCACGCACACATCGGCGCGGCTTTCACCTGTCAGTGCCGGGCGCAGGGGGGCAGCGCGCATGGTCCCGGTGTAGTAGTTATTGCTGTAGCTGGACATCGGCTGGGTCATCCTTTTGCTGGGAGCTGTACGTTTTGCGGGCATGAGGGTGCCGCACGCCCTTCAAGGGAAGGGCGCTGGCCTGCGGGTCTGGGGGTTACTGCACTTGCGTGAGGTCGGCGCCGTACCACTTCTCGGACAGCTGTTTCAGCGTACCGTCGGCCTTCATGCCCTCGACCGCCTTGGCCAGTTCGGCGTTGAAGGCGTCGTCGCCCTTGTCGGTGGCGATGGCCAGTGGCTCGTAGTAGGCGGGCTTGCCCTGCACGGGGGTGATCGGGTATCCAGCCTTGATCGCACCCATGACGGTTGGCAGTGCCGACAAGGTGGCATCCAGGCGGGTGCCGTTGCCCATGCGCAGGTCGTCCAGCGGGCCCATGCTGTCGCCATAGGTCTGCACTTCGCCTGGCTCTACGCTGTAGCTGAAGGCTGGCACATCCGCTGCGTCGATTTTCAGCCGGCGGTTGATGTAGTCCTCGGAAGTGGTACCGGCCTCGACGCCGATGGTCTTGCCGTTAAGGTCGGCAGTGTTGCTCCCGGCGGCGTCCTTGTGCACGGCGAAGACGTAGGGGGTGTAGTAGTAGATGGCCGGGAAGTCGAGCACCCGGCCACGCTCGGTGGTGGGGGTCATCGAACCGACCGACAGGTCCCAGCGGCTGGCCCAGCGCCCTGCCGTGATGATGCCGTACTCGGGGGTGACGAAGGCCACTTGGGTGCCCAGGCGTTTGCCGATCTCGTTGGCTACATCGATGTCGAAGCCCTTGAGGGTATTGTCCTCGCCAAGGAACGACTGCGGTGGCCAGTTGGCGGCGGTGGCCACGTTCATGACCTTGCTCTGGTGGATGCGGTCAAGGGTGGCACCGGCCCAGGCGGCGCCGGCTATCAGGGTCAGGCTGCCAGCAACGGCGGTGAGTGCGAACAAGCGTGCGACTGGGTTCATTCGGTAAGTCTCCGGGCATGCAATTGTTGTTGTGGTGTTGGCACAGCGGTAGACACAGGCCTCAATGACTGAGGATCTGCGAGAGGAACTCCCTGGCACGTGCGTGGCGCGGGTTGTCGAAAAACGCATTGGGCTGGCCTTGTTCGATCACCTGGCCCTGGTCCATGAAGATGATGCGGTCGGCCACCCGGCGGGCGAAGCCCATTTCGTGGGTAACGCACAGCATGGTGATGCCGTCCTGGGCCAGCTCGCCCATGACGTCGAGCACTTCCTTGACCATTTCCGGGTCCAGCGCCGAGGTGGGTTCGTCGAACAGCATGATGCGTGGTTTCATGCACAGCGCGCGGGCAATGGCCACGCGTTGTTGCTGGCCACCGGAAAGCTGCCCGGGGAACTTGTCGGCCTGGCTGGCGATGCGCACCCGGTCCAGGTACTCCAGCGCCAGGGCACGGGCCTGGGCCTCGCTGAGCTTGCTGACCAGGCGCGGGCCGAGCATCAGGTTTTCCAGTACGGTCAGGTGCGGGAACAGGTTGAACTGCTGGAACACCATACCCACCTGGCGGCGGATAGCCGCCACGCTGGCTGCGTCGCGGTCCAGCGGGTTGCCGGCGATCAGCACCTGGCCTTTCTGGAAGTCTTCGAGCAGGTTCAGGCAGCGGATCAATGTGGATTTGCCCGAACCGGACGGCCCACAGACCACCACGATTTCGCCACTGGCGATCTCCAGGTCTATGCCCTTGAGCACGTGAAACTCGCCGTACCATTTCTGCAGGCCACGAATCGATATGGCGGCCTGGGCGATACCGGGGGTGAAAGGTTGGTTCATCATGGGGCTCCTCGATCAGCGATGGGCGCGGTCGAAACGTTTTTCCAGGCGCGACTGCACGGCTTCGAGCAGGATCGACAGCACCCAGTACAAGACGGCGGCGGTGATCAACATTTCCAGGTGGCGAAACTCCGCACGGCCCTGGGTGCGGGCGAGGAACATCAGCTCCCACACACCGATCACCGACACCAGCGAGCTGTCCTTGAGCATGGAGATGAACTGGTTGCCGGTGGGCGGGATGATCAACCGCATCGACTGCGGCAGGATTACCCGGGTCATGGCCTGGAAGGGGGTCAGGCCGATCGCCCGCGAAGCTTCCCATTGCCCGCGCGGGATGCTGCTGATACCGGCGCGGAAGATTTCCGTCATGTAGGCGCCGTAGCACAGCGACAACGCCAGGATCCCCGCCGGCACGGCACCGACTACATAGCCGAGCTGGGGGATACCAAGGTAGATCAGGTAGATCTGGATCAGCAGCGGCACGCCGCGAAAGAACGAGGTGTAGAAGCTGGCAATGGCGATGGCGAAGCCGTTGGACGACAGCCGTGCGGTTGCGCCCAGCAGCGCCAGGACGAAGGCGATGGCGATCGAGAGGGTGGACACGTAGACGGTGGTGAACACCCCTTGCGTGATCATGAAACCGACCTTGGTGGCGATGAAGCTGTAGGACAGGTCGAAGGTGTCGAAAAACAGCAGGAACAACAGCAACAGTTCGCACCAGACCGTAATCACCTGGGCCCGCAACGGAAAGCGGCCAAGGATGAACACGTTCAATACCAGGGTCACGGCCAGGGTGCCGGCCACGGCGATGTTGCGCATCAGCGGTGCCTGCAGGTCGAGCACGATCGGGCCCATCAGCCGGGCCAGGCTACCGTCGCCCACGCCGTAGAGCAGGGCGAGGGCGAAGATCACGGCGGCGGCCATACCCATGAATGCCGGGTTGTCGGTCGCGCGCGGTTTGACGATATGGTCTCTGTACATGGGGGCGTGCCTCACGGAGCTGGGCTCGTTTGTTGTTGTGGGGTCATTGTATGGAGGCGAAGCGCAGGCAAGAACCTGGCGAACTGCAGTGATTCTGCTGTTTCCAATTGCATTTGCTTGGGCATGAGCCTGACATATGCAACAGGATGCCTGTCAGATCGTTTGCCCTGTTGCAGGGGTGAGTACGGATGTAGGCTTGGCAAGCGGCGTGAATAAGCGCCATACATTCGGTTCACAAGGACAACTGCGATGTCGGACACCCCGCGTAACCCACTGCTCCTCGACGGGCCGCTCGGTCAAATCGAGCTGTTGATCGACTACCCCGCTGGCGCACCGAAGGGGCTGGTGCTGGTCAGCCACCCGCAACCGCTGCTGGGCGGCAGCCCACGGCATATCGTGCCGCTGACCTTGGCACGGCAGTTATGTGCAGCCGGCTGGCAAGTGGTGCGGCCGAGCTTTCGTGGGGTGGGACAGACGCAAGGGGTGCATGACGAAGGCATCGGCGAAGCGCAGGACTGCATTGCGGTTATTCGTCACTTCAGCCGGGAACTGCCAGAGCTGCCGCTGGCCCTGGTCGGGTTTTCCTTTGGTGCCTACGTGTTCGCGCGTGTGGCTTGTGAGCTTGAAGGGCAGCTGCAGGCGGTGGCATTGCTGGGGCTGCCGGTGGGTGATGTGCCGGGCGGGCGTTATTACGAGCCATTGCCGGTGCCTGCGGATTGCCTGTTGCTGCATGGCGAACAGGATGAAATGGCGCCGCTGGCCAACCTGCTGCAATGGGCAGGCCCTGGCCAACGGGCGGTGTCGGTGTATGCCGGTGCCAACCACTTCTTCAAGGGCTGCCTGGGGCGCGCAGCGGAGCAGGTGATCGCCCATCTGGCCCTGAAAACTGCCGGTTATCGCTCCAGGTAGTGGGTTTGCGCGGCAAAGTCGATGAACCGCTTGCTGGCGAGCGAAAGGTATTCCCCCGAGCGCCAGCACAAGCGGAAACTCATCTGCTGTGCCGGCCGGAAGGGCACACCGACGATGCCTGGCGTGCGCTGTTGCACCGAGCGCAGCAGGGTGGCCACCCCCATGTTGTCCAATGCGGCCTGCACCACAAGCGAGACGAAGTTGCTCTGCAGCGCCACTTGGTAAGTGATGCCATGTTCGGCAAAGAACGCGTCCAGCAGATGGCGTTGCACGAAGGTGCGGTCGAACACCACCATGTCGGTATTACGCAGGTCTTCGGCGGTGAGGAAAGCCTTGCCGGCATAGGGGTGATCGGGGTGCATGCACGCCAGCATCTCGTCGCTGCCCAGCAGGATCGATTCCTTGTCCGGCGGCACACGCCGGGACTCCAGCAGTGCGAGGTCGATTTCCCGCTGCTCCAGCCGATGGCCAATGTCTTCGGCACTGCCTTCGAACACGGTCATGGCAATGCCTGGGTACAACTGGCGGAAGGCGTTCATCAAACCGGGCACGTAGTGCAGGCCGAACATCGGCGGAATACCCAGGCGCACTTCGCCGCGCTTCAGGTCGGCCATGTCGCGCAGTTCTTGTCGGGCAACATCCATCTCGCGCAGGGCCGAGGCAATGCGTGGCAGAAATTGCTCGCCTTCTGCCGTGAGGATCACTTTGCGCGTGGTGCGGTTGAACAGGGTGACGCCCAGTTCTTCTTCCAGCCGGGTAACGGCCATGCTCAGCGCTGGCTGGGCGATGTGCAGGTGCTGCGCGGCCTTGGTGAAGCTGCCTTGCCGGACGATTTCGACACAGCAACGCAATGCCTTGAGGTTCATTGAGGGGTGCTACCTTTCATGCGAGCTGCATTCATAACGAACTGTGATGCTAAGCATCATAACAATATATTTATTATTATTAACCAGAGGGCCTACGATGCGCGCCACTGAGACATCCTGCAACATCTCAGTCACGCAGCTTAATAAATCTGCAATCCCACAAAGATTTTGAGGTAGTACCCCAAATGGCCAAGGCCGCCGATGTCGTTGTGCAATGCCTGGAAAACGAAGGTGTCGAGTATGTATTCGGCATTCCTGGTGAGGAAAACCTCGACCTGCTCGAATCCCTGCGCAAGTCGAAGATCAAGCTGGTACTGACCCGTCACGAGCAGTCTGCAGGTTTC
>NZ_BCBQ01000126.1:0-13543 GCF_001320885.1 Pseudomonas sp. NBRC 111140 | reverse complement strand
CGCCGATCAGCCAGGTCAGGCGGGTGGTGGTCTGCATCACCTCGCTTTGTTCGATCAGGCCGATGAAGGTCCAGCCCAGTTGCTCGTCGGGGTAGACGTTGGCCATGTAGCGCACGCCATTGAGTTCGACCTCGACCAGGCCTTTGCCGGCCTTGGCCAGCTCGGCGTAACCGTCGCCAAAACTCGCCAGTTGCTTGAAGTTGTGGCCTGCATCGCGCGGGTCGACCATCACGTTGCCGTTGCTTTCCACCAGCATCAGGTAGCCACTTTCGCCCAGCTTGATCTGCTTGACGATCTCGGTCAGGCCCTTGAGGGAAACATCGATGTTGACCACGCCGCCGGGGTTGCCCAGCTGGTTGGCCACGGCGCGCACGGTGCTGACCAGCACCGCGTCGTCGGCGGCCCAGTAGTAAGCGCCGGTGCGCACGGTCTTGCCTGGGTTGGCCATGGCCAGTTGGTACCAGGGGCGGGTGCGTGGGTCGTAGTTGACGAACTTCTGCCCGGCCGGCCAGCCCGTGTAGCCGCCGTCATTCACGCCGTAGGACAGGTAGGCATAAGCGGGGTGCGAGTTGGCCAGGCGGGTCATGAATTCGAGGAGCTTGCTGGCCTGTTCGCCCAGTTCGTAGGACGGGGTGGCGCTCATGTACTTGTTCAGCTCGCTGCCCGTGGCAGCGACCATTGGCTGGGAAGCCAGGTACTCGACGTTCTGGTTGATGCCCTGGAAGAAGATGTTCATCGCGTTGCTGACCTGGCGGATTTCCCGGCTGCTACCGTCGAGGAATCCATCGCGGGCTTCGCCACGCAGGTTGAGGACCACCAGAGTGGCCACTAGGACGATGGGCAAGCCGGCGATGACCGCGAATGCCCAGGTCAGTTTCTGTTTGATGCTCATCGACGCTCCCGGAATTTTTTATTGTCGACCCACGAGGCAGGTAGCCAGTGCATCGGCAGCATCCGGGTTTTATGAAGCCAGAACCCCTGTATTTATTGGACAAAGTCGTGTTTGGTGACTATTCGGTCGCGTTTGGACGCTTTTGGCATACCAAACGCTTTTGATCGCTCAGTGACAGCAGTTGCCGGTAGCGCCATTGGCCAGGTCCTTGAGGATCGGGCAGTCCGGGCGGTCATCCCCTTGGCAGTGCGACACCAGCTCGCCAAGGGTATCGCGCAGGCTCACCAGCTCCTCGATGCGCCGGTTCAGTTCATCGATGTGCTGTATCGCCAGTGCCTTCACGTCGGCACTGGCACGCTGGCGGTCTTGCCACAGGGTCAGCAGCTTGCCGACCTCCTCAAGGGAAAAGCCCAGGTCGCGGGAGCGCTTGATGAAGGCCAGGCTGTGCAGGTCTTGCGCCTGGTACAAGCGGTAGCCGCTATCGCTGCGTGTGGCTGGTTTGAGCAGGCCGATGGACTCGTAGTAACGGATCATCTTGGTGCTGAGCCCGCTGCGGCGGGCGGCCTGGCCGATGTTCATGGCGCCTCCTGGGTGCTGCTACTGGTGGGTTTCCACGCCTTGAGCCACAGCGCGTTACTGACCACGCTGACGCTGGACAGGGCCATGGCGGCACCGGCCAGTACCGGGTTGAGGTAACCCAGCGCGGCCAGCGGGATGCCGATCAAGTTGTAGATGAAAGCCCAGAACAGGTTCTGGCGGATCTTCGCGTAGGTCTTGCGGCTGATTTCCAGCGCGGCGGGCACCAGGCGCGGGTCGCCACGCATCAGGGTGATGCCGGCGGCCTGCATGGCCACGTCGGTGCCGCCACCCATGGCGATGCCGATGTCGGCAGCGGCCAGCGCGGGTGCATCGTTGATGCCATCGCCGACCATGGCAACCACACCGTCGCGCTTGAGTGCCGTCACCGTCGCGGCCTTATCGGCCGGCAGCACTTCGGCATGCACATCGTCGATGCCCAGGGCATCGGCCACCACCTTGGCGCTGCCACGGTTGTCACCGGTCAGCAGGTGGCTGCTGATGTGCTGTGCATGCAGGGTGTCGATGGCTTGCGCGGCGCCGGGCTTGAGGCTGTCACCAAAGGCGAACAGGCCCAGCACGCGCGGTTGCCTGCCGCGTTCGATCAGCCATGACAGGGTGCGCCCTTCGGCTTCCCAGGCCTGGGCCTTGGAGGCCAGCTCACCAGGCTGCAGAGCGCTCTCGTCTAGCAGGCGGCGGTTGCCCAGCGCCAGCTCACGGCCCTCGACACGCCCGGCAATGCCGCGCCCGGTCAGCGATTGGCTGTCGGCAACCTCGGGCACGTCCAGCCCCTGTTCGGCGCACGCCTGCAGTACCGCCTTGGCCAGCGGGTGTTCACTGCCGCGCTGCAGGGCGCCGGCCAGGCGGTGCAGCTCGGCACTGCTGCCGTCCTGTGCCTGACTGTGAACCACCCGCGGGCTGCCGGAGGTAAGGGTGCCGGTCTTGTCGAAGACCACGCGGTTGACCGCATGGGCCCGCTCCAGGGCTTCGGCATCCTTGATCAAGATGCCATGGCGGGCGGCGACCCCGGTGCCGGCCATGATCGCTGCGGGCGTGGCCAGGCCGAGGGCGCAGGGGCAGGCGATGACCAGCACGGCAACGGCGTTGATCAGCGCGGTTTCCAGTGGTGCACCGGCCAGCCACCAGCCGATCAGGGTGATCAGCGCCAGCACCAGTACAGCCGGGACGAATACCTGGCTGACCCGGTCGACCAGCTTCTGGATTGGCGCTTTGGCGGCCTGGGCGTCTTCCACCAGGCGGATGATGCGTGCCAGCACGGTCTCGGTGCCCAGTGCCTGGGTACGGACCAGCAACCGGCCTTCGCCGTTGATAGCGCCACCGGTGACGCTGTCGCCGGGTTGCTTGGGCACTGGCAGGCTCTCGCCGCTGATCAGGGCCTCATCGGCGTGGCTGCTGCCATCTTCGACCACGCCATCGACCGGGAAACGCTCGCCGGGCTTTACCAGGACCAGGTCGCCCAGGCGCAACTGGGCGATTGCCACGTCCTCCTCCTGGCCATCGACCACGCGCACGGCGCGTTCCGGGCGCAAGGCTTCGAGGGCGCGGATGGCGCTGGCGGTTTGGCGCTTGGCGCGGCTTTCCAGGTACTTGCCCAGCAATACCAGGGCAATCACCACGGCGGAGGCTTCGAAGTACAGGTGCGGGGCCATGCCGGCAGGGGCCTGCGCCCATTGGTACAGGCTAAGGCCATAGCCGGCACTGGTGCCCAGGGCCACCAGCAGGTCCATGTTGCCGGCACCGGCGCGCACGGCCTTCCAGGCGGCTACGTAGAAGCGTGCCCCAAGAATGAATTGCACCGGCGTGGCCAGCAGGAATTGCGCCCAGGCAGGCAGCATCCAGTGCAGGCCGAACGGTTGTACCAGCATTGGCAATACCAGCGGCAGGGCCAACAGCAAGGCTGCGCCGACCGCCAGGCGCTCGTTGCGCAGGCGGTGCTGGGCAGCGCTTTGCTCGTCCCTGGCAGATTGCGGCAGGCTGGCGCTGTAGCCGGCCTTTTGTACGGCGTCGATCAGCAGGTTGTCATCGAGGGCTGTGAGCACTTCGAGGTGCGCGCGTTCGCTGGCCAGGTTCACGCTGACCTGCTCGACGCCGGGCAATTTGCCGAGGGCGCGCTCTACACGGCCGACACAGCTGGCGCAGGTCATGCCGCCGATCTGCAGTTCGAGGGTGCGGGTGGGCACGCCGTAACCGGCTTCGCGCACGGCGTCGACCAACGCCGGCAGGCTGTCGGCCGGGGCCAGAACCCGGGCTTTTTCAGTGGTGAGGTTTACGCTGACCTGTTCAGCGCCTGTGACCTTGCGCAGGGCGCGTTCGACCCGGCCAGCACAGCTGGCACAGGTCATGCCGGTGATCGGCAGGTCGTAAGTGGTGGATGCGGGCATGGCTCTCCTCCTTGGACTGGCCTCCAGCATCAACCTTGCCACGCGGGCAAGGTCAATAGCCCAGATCGGCTCGCTTCAACTCCAGCCCATATTGCCCCATGGCGATGCGGTATTTGTTGATCTGGCCCGCCTGCAGGTTCAAACGCGTGCTGCGCTGGTCTTCGATGCCTGCGGCGCAACCCGGCATTTGCCCGGGTAGCAGGCGCAGGCGCACATCCACAGGGCCCGGCGGCAGGTTGAACGAGGTGGACTGCTCCTGAAATACGCGCCCGGAAAGCTGGTCGTTGAGGTACACGCCGATTTCGCAGCTGGTAGCTACCTCCAGCCGCTCCCGGGAAATGATCAGTACGCTGTAGGCCGAGTTGCCCTCGGCGCTGGCCGGTGGCACCACAGCCAGCGCGCCCAGTAGCCCGACGACGCCCAATGCTGCCCTGAACATGAAAAATCTCCTGCTTGCTTGATCGTCAAAGGCGCAGCTTGGCCGACGCGGGCGCGGATTTCCACCCCGGCTGTTGCAGGCGGGGCTTGACCTTGCCCTGATGGCAAGCTTGAGACTCGTGGAAAACCTGAAGGAGGTAACCCATGCAAGTGTTCAATGTACAAGGCATGACCTGCGGCCATTGCGTGAAAGCCGTGACCCGCGCGGTGCAGGAGCAGGATGCGGCGGCCAAGGTCGAGATCGACCTGGCGGCGAAACAGGTACGGGTGCAGAGTGAGCTGGCGCAGGAGCAGATCCTCACTGCCATTCGGGATGAAGGTTATCAGGCCGAACTTGCCTGAAGACTTGGCAGTGCCCTCCACAGGGGCACTGTGTTGCAAATGTTTTCAGACTGATGGGGTCCACAGCAGGTAGAATTACGCACTTGCTTAGCCTGCTATGGATTCCTGATGAACCTGCGAATGGTGCTCATCCTGGGCGCACTCAGTGCGTTTGGGCCTTTGGCGATCGACTTCTACCTGCCCGCCTTCCCGGCCATGGCGCAAGCGTTCGCTACCGATGAAAAACACGTCCAGGCCACGTTGGCTGCCTACTTCCTCGGCCTGTCCATCGGCCAGTTGGCCTATGGGCCAGTTGCCGACCGCTTTGGCCGACGCCTACCGTTGATGTTCGGCGTGACCCTGTTCACCCTGGCGTCACTGGCTTGTGCCTATGCCCCCAACCTCGACACGTTGGTACTGGCGCGTTTCGTCCAGGCACTGGGCGGTTGTGCCGGCATGGTGCTGTCGCGGGCCATCGTCAGCGACAAGTGCGACCCGGTAGCCTCAGCAAAAGTGTTCTCGCAGCTGATGCTGGTCATGGGCCTGGCGCCGATCCTGGCACCGATGCTGGGTGGGGTGCTGGTGAACCTGGCCGGCTGGCAGTCGATTTTCCTCGCGCTGAGCCTGTTCAGTGCCGGCTGCCTGCTGGCGGTCAGCCTGGGCCTGCCTGAAAGCCTGCCTGAGCATATACCCCGCCAGCCGCTGTCTGGCGCCTTGCGCCAGTACCTGCGTTTGCTCGCTGACCGGGCTTTCCTCGGCCATGCGTTGACCGGCGGTATCGCTATTGCCGGCATGTTTGCCTATATCGCCGGTTCGCCCTTCGTATTCATCAAGCTGTATGGGGTGCCCGCCGAGCATTACGGCTGGTTGTTCGGTACCAATGCTGCGGGCTTTATTCTGGTGGCACAGGTGAACGCCCGCTTGCTGGCCAGGCGCGGGCCAGCCTTCCTGCTGGCCCGCGCGGTTTGGCTGTACCTGGTTGCGGGCCTGGTGCTGCTGGGCGTGGCGGCATTGCGACCCGCGCAGTTGTGGCCGCTGCTGATACCGCTGTTCATCTGTATCGCCAGCCTTGGTTGCATCATTCCCAATGCTTCCGCCTGCGCCATGAGCGGGCAGGGTGCGCGGGCCGGCAGTGCCTCGGCACTGATGGGCTGCGTGCAGTTCAGCGTTGCCGCAGGTGCGGCGGCGCTGGTCGGGCTGCTGCATGATGGCAGTGCAGTGCCGATGGCAATGGTGATCAGCCTGTGCGGGGCGCTTGTGGTCAGTGTCGCGCTGTTGACCCGACGTTTGCAGGCCAAGGCTCCCGCATGAGCGGGTGAGGTGCCTGCAGACGGGTTTCCAGCGTAGCGACGAAGGCGCGCGCCTCGGCCTCGCTACGGAAACTGACCACATGCTGATCGAGCTGGACTTGCCAGGGGCAGGCGGGGTTTCGGCTCGACGCACTTACGACAATTTTCATCGCGGCATACCTCCAGGAAGGGGAGCCGCTCAAGTGTAGCGCTGGCCCACCAGCCTGCCATGGCACTGCTTCAGCGTCCTGACTGACGGTAAGTGCGTACATTTTCCAGACGGTGTTTCCTGCTTTGGGCGCAAAGCCTGCAATTCCCCAGAACCTTCGCTTTGTTGCGCGCTAATTGTTGAAGGTTGCTGTGGGCCGTATCTGAAATTGCTGCAAGCCTATTTTTATCAGAATGTTTCAGTGCTTCTGTATGGGTGTACCTGGGCCTTGTTTGGCTGGGTTCGAGCCGTTTTCCAAAGCTGCCTCGCTGAGTGCCAAGGGTAGGCATACCCAATGGTTTTCGCCTTGGGTAGGTCGGCGCGTGGTCGTCTGAACGGTGTTTTCTGCGGCTTATACTGGCGAACCAGGCCAGTGCCAGCGAGACGCGCTTCCCTGCCAGGGTTGGCAATCGCATCCACACAGTGAACTTGCAGGGAGTTACAGGGACATGAACGCAGCCAGCAGTATCAGCCAAATCGCCAGCCTGATGGCCGACCCCAAGCGCAGTGCCATGTTGTGGGCATTGATCGATGGCACGCCACGGTTGGCCAATGAACTCGCGATAATGACCGGCCTGACTTCGTCGTCGGCCTGCGCGCACCTCTCGTTGCTGTCGTCGGCCGGTTTGCTCAAGCATGAAGCCAGGGGCCGTAAACGCTACTTCTGCCTGGCAACCCCTCAGGTCGGGGCGGCGGTTGAGGCCTTGGCCAGCGTACAGCTGGAAAGCGTACGGGGAGAGCGTGCCAAGGCGCCGGTATCATCGCTGCCCATGTCGATGCGCCGGGCACGCCGATGTGGCGACCACCTGGGCGGGGCGTTGGCCAGTGAGTTGTATGATCGCCTGGTGGTGGCCGGCTGGCTGGACGGCTGCGGTCGACAGTTGATGGTCAGTGACGAGGGGCGGGCGCAGTTGGCGTTGGTCGGGGTCTACATCGATGCTCTGGCGCCACACCAGCAACGAGGTTGCGTGATCTGCCGCTGCACCGAGTGGGATGACCAGGGCCCGCACCTTGGGGGCGTGCTGGGCCAGGCCTTGTTCAGGTTGTTTTTGCAATCTGGCTGGATACGTGAGGCCGAGGACACGCGGGCTTTGCATATTTCGGCGCTGGGCGTCCAGCAGATCAATCGCATTGCCCGCGTGGCGACGTTGCAGGTCGGTTGAGCGCAACGTCGTCATGCGACTCAGATCAAACGTGCGTCAAGGCTGTTCTGCGCCAGGCGACGGGCTTGGTCTTCGGTCATGCCCAGGTGGGTGTGCAGGGCGTGGAAGTTTTCCGTGACATAGCCGCCGAAGTAGGCCGGGTCGTCCGAGTTGACGGTGACTTTCACGCCACGCTCGAGCATGTCCAGGATGTTGTGCTGGCTCATGTGATCGAACACGCACAGCTTTGTGTTGGACAGCGGGCACACGGTGAGCGGGATCTGTTCTTCGATGATGCGCTGCATCAGGCGCTCGTCCTCGATGGCGCGCACGCCATGGTCGATACGCTTGATCTTCAGCAGGTCGAGGGCTTCCCAAATGTACTCGGGCGGGCCTTCTTCTCCCGCATGGGCAACGGCGACGAAGCCTTCGCTGCGGGCGCGGTCGAACACACGCTGGAACTTGCGTGGCGGGTGGCCCATCTCCGAGCTGTCCAGGCCTACAGCAATGAACGCATCGCGGAACGGCAAGGCCTGGTCGAGGGTCTTGTGCGCCTCATCCTCGCTGAGGTGGCGCAGGAAGCTGAGGATCAGGCCACTGCTGATGCCCAACTGCTCGCGGCCGTCCTTGAGCGCCTGGCTGATACCGTTGAGCACCACTTCGAAGGCGATACCGCGGTCAGTGTGGGTCTGCGGGTCGAAGAACGGTTCGGTGTGAACCACGTTCTGAGCCTTGCAGCGTTGCAGGTAGGCCCAGGTCAGGTCGTAGAAGTCCTGCTCGGTACGCAGCACATCGGCGCCCTGGTAATACAGGTCGAGGAACTCTTGCAGGTTGTTGAAGGCGTAGGCGCCGCGCAAGGTTTCCACATCGTTCCAGGGCAGGGCGATCTTGTTGCGCTCGGCCAGGGCGAACAGCAGCTCGGGCTCCAGCGAGCCCTCCAGGTGCAGGTGCAGCTCGGCCTTGGGCAGGGCGTTCAACCAGTCATACATAAAAAGGGGTCTCAATCAGGTACGGTTGCCGCCATTCTACAGGCACCGGCCAGGCAATGCGCCCGGCCGGCCCGCGACCGGGTGAATCACCAGACCAAGGGTTCGCCTTTGTAGTTGATGAAGCGCAGGCCGCCGTTGCCACTTTGCGCCTTGATCTGTTCGAGCATGCCACGGGTGCTGGTGAGCACATCGATTTCGGCGTTTTCGCCGCCCATGTCGGTTTTCACCCAGCCCGGGTGCATGGCCAGTACGCACAGGTCGGGGCGCTGCTGCTCGACAACAAAGCTGTTGATCATCGAGTTCAGTGCTGCCTTGCTGGCTTTGTACAGGCAGATTTCACCGCCGTCGGGTATGGTCACGCTGCCCAGAATAGAGCTCATGAACGCCAGAACACCGCTGCCCTCGCGTACCTGGCCTACCAGCCGGCGTGCCACGCGGATCGGCGCCACGGCGTTGGTCATGAACAGGTCGCCGATGTCTTTGGTCTGTACCGTCTCCAAGTCTTGCGGCAACGGGCCCATGACACCTGCGTTGATGAACACCAGGTCGAATGCCTGGCCTTGAAGGCGTAGCTTCAGGCCGTCGAGCTGGGCAGTGTCGTTCATCTCCAGCTGCTCGATGTGCACGCCGGGCACGTCCGCCAGGGCACCTGGCTGCTGCGGGTTGCGGACGGTGGCGGTTATGTTCCAGCCGTCTTCGTGCAGGCGTTGTACCAGGCCCAGGCCAAGCCCCCGCGAGGCGCCGATGATAAGTGCGTTTTTTGCGTTAGCCATGTGAGCGCGCTCCGTTGGTCGGTGGCAAAGAAAGGTATTGAGGATAATGCACAGCGGCAGTCGCTGCCTGCCTATGGCTGTATAAAAAACGATCAACTATGCCTGGGCCTTGCCTGGCCGGGCGCCTGGCCTGTTAGCGCACGGGTTATCCACAGGCTGGTCCACAGTTATTGTGTGCAAGCTGAGGCTTTCGCGCGCTGGCCCGCCAGGCCTTGCATTGAGGATAACTCGAGCGCTTTCAGCAATTTGCGGCTGTCATCAAATAGTGATCAATTTATGATCAAAACGCTGCAGGCCTTGAAAATAGCTGGCTGCAAATGAGTGCCCCAAGGTTATCCACAGGCAGGCCCACAGGTGTTGTGGGCAATGTTCAGCGCGCTTCGAGCAAAATGCGCCCGCGGCTCAGATCGGCCAGTTGCTGCTGCAATGGCGCCAGGTGGGCGTCACCCAGGGCAATCAACAGATCCACGCCATTGGCGGTGAACTGTTCATCCAGGACCA
Organism: Pseudomonas sp. NBRC 111140; assembly: GCF_001320885.1. Taxonomy (NCBI): domain Bacteria; kingdom Pseudomonadati; phylum Pseudomonadota; class Gammaproteobacteria; order Pseudomonadales; family Pseudomonadaceae; genus Pseudomonas; species Pseudomonas sp. NBRC 111140. The sequence continues at coordinate 4,012 of NZ_BCBQ01000126.1, read as the reverse complement.
GGCCGTCAACCTCTGCCAGGCGCAGCTTCACCAGCGCAAGTTCGCTGAAACTGCAGCTGCAGGTGAATTCGCTGCGCTGTACCAGCAGGCGTTTGGGTGCTTGTTGCAGGCACTTGTTGGCGCCGCCGCCATAGGCCCTTGCCAGTCCGCCTGTACCCAGCTGGATACCGCCGTACCAGCGGATCACCAGAACCACCACCTGGTCGCAATCCTGCGCTTCGATGGCCGCCAGGATCGGCCGCCCTGCGGTCCCGCCGGGCTCGCCGTCATCGCTGCTGCGGTACTGCGCGCCGAGTTTCCAGGCCCAGCAGTTGTGGGTGGCGGCAAGGTCGCTGTGGCGTTCGATGAAACTCATCGCTTCGGCGGCACTGCTGATTGGCCCGGCGAGGGTGATGAAGCGGCTTTTGCGGATTTCCTCGCGGTACTCGCAGAGGTCGAGCAGGGTAGAAGGCATAAAAAGTAGTCAGGCAGCCGGCTTGATGCCGCAGCCCTTCAGAATGATGTGGATAAGGTTGTTGCTCGCGTCTTCCATGTCCTGCTTGGTCAGGCGGCTGCGGCCGGTCACCTGGCAGATCTGGGTGGCGAAGTCGGCGTAATGCTGGGTGCTGCCCCAGAGCAGGAAGATCAGGTGCACCGGGTCGACAGGGTCCATCTTGCCGGCTTCGATCCAGGCCTGGAACACTGCAGCCCGGCCGCGGAACCATTCGCGGTAGTCGGCACTGAAGTATTCGGTCAGGCAGGTGCCACCGCTGATCACTTCCATGGCGAAAATCCGCGAGGCTTGCGGGTTGCGCCGAGAGAACTCCATCTTGGTGCGGATGTACTGGCTCAGGGCTTCGCCGGGGTCATCCTCGACGCTCAAGGCGTTGAACGTGCTGTCCCACAACTCGATGATGTTGCTGAGCACGGCAATGTACAGGCCCAGCTTGTTGGTGAAGTAGTAGTGCAGGTTGGCCTTGGGCAACCCTGCCTTGAGCGCGATGGTGTTCATGCTGGTGCCCTTGAAACCATGGCGGGCGAATTCGTCTTCGGCGGCCTGGATAATGGCCTGTTCGTTCTTCTGGCGGATGCGGCCTGCGGGCTTGCCCGAGGCGGAGAGGCGATGCGCAGGGACTTCTAGGGTCATGGACGATTCCGTACGGGGCAATGGCTGCGGCTGTCGGACAAGATTACCTGCCTGTGCCGAAGTGACAAGCGTTTGCGGCACAGACTGGCATCAACGTGTCGCAGCCAGGCTTTCGAGGAAGCTTTCCAGCACCAGGTTGGGGCGCCGGCCTTTGCGGGTAACCCAGCTCAGGCTCAGGTCGTAGAAGCGCTGCCGGGGCTTGAGCGCACGCAAACGGCCCTGTTGTACCCAGAACGTGGCGTAGTGGTCGGGCAGGTAGCCGATGTAGCGCCCGGTCAGGATCAGAAACGCCATGCCCTCGCGGTCCGAAGCGCTGGCCGTGCAATTCAGCGCCTGGTAATGCGCCTGAATTTCGGCAGGCAGGCGGAAGGTGGGGGTGATGGCTTCCTGGCTATTGAGGCGCTCGTCGTCGATTTGCTGGTCATCGGCATAGAACAACGGATGGCCAACCGCGCAGTACAGCAGCGAGCGTTCGCTGTACAACGGCTGGTACTCCAAGCCCGACAACGGGCTGGTCTGCGGCACTACGCCCACGTGCAGGCTGCCGTCGAGCACGCCGTGCTCGACCTGGCTGGGGGCGATCATGCGGATCTGGATGCGTACATCCGGGCCACGATCCTTGAGCTCGGCCAGGGCATGGGTGATGCGCATATGTGGCAGCGTCACCAGGTTGTCGGTCAGGCCAATGTTCAGTTCGCCACGCAAATGCTGGTGCAGGCCGTTGACCTCGGTGCGGAAGCTCTCCAGAGCACTGAGCAGCTGCAGTGCCGAGTGGTAGACCTCGCGGCCTTCCTCGGTCAGCGAGAAACCGGCGCGACCACGCTGGCACAGACGCAGGCCGAGGCGTTGTTCGAGGTCGTTCATCTGCTGGCTGATGGCCGAGCGGCCAATGCCCAGTACGTTTTCGGCGGCTGAGAAGCCACCGCACTCGACGACGCTGCGGTAGATCTTCAGCAAGCGGATGTCGAAATCGCTGACTTGAGCGAGTGGATCGGGGCGTCGGCTCATTAGTTTAGTCACGACCTGTCTGAAGATTAGAAATGTAGGCTTTTTCCGACTTTATCGCCGTGCCAATTTAGCTGCAACAACATCCATCGTTGCCTAATCGTCTTTCGAGGAACCGCCGATGAACATGCCCGAAACCGCCCCTGCCGGTATCGCCAGCCAGCTCAAGCTGGATGCCCACTGGATGCCCTACACCGCCAACCGCAATTTCCAGCGCGACCCACGCCTGATCGTGGCGGCCGAAGGCAACTACCTGGTCGATGACCAGGGGCGCAAGATCTTTGACGCCCTGTCTGGCCTGTGGACCTGCGGCGCCGGGCACACCCGCAAGGAAATCACCGAAGCGGTGACTCGCCAGCTGGGTACGCTGGACTATTCCCCCGCGTTTCAGTTTGGCCACCCGCTGTCGTTCCAGCTGGCGGAAAAGATCGCCGAGCTGGTGCCGGGCAATCTGAATCATGTCTTCTATACCAACTCCGGTTCCGAATGCGCTGACACCGCGCTGAAGATGGTACGTGCCTACTGGCGCCTGAAAGGCCAGGCGACCAAGACCAAGATCATCGGCCGTGCTCGTGGCTACCACGGGGTGAACATCGCCGGTACCAGCCTGGGGGGTGTCAACGGCAACCGCAAGATGTTTGGCCAACTGCTGGACGTCGATCACCTGCCTCACACCGTGTTGCCGGTGAACGCCTTCTCCAAAGGCATGCCAGAAGAGGGCGGTATTGCCCTGGCTGACGAAATGCTCAAGCTGATCGAACTGCACGATGCCTCCAACATTGCTGCGGTCATTGTCGAGCCGCTGGCAGGTTCGGCCGGTGTGCTGCCACCGCCGAAGGGTTACCTGAAACGCCTGCGTGAAATCTGCACCCAGCACAACATCCTGCTGATCTTCGACGAAGTGATCACCGGCTTCGGCCGCATGGGCGCGATGACCGGCTCGGAAGCCTTCGGCGTTACCCCGGACCTGATGTGCATCGCCAAACAGGTGACCAACGGCGCCATCCCGATGGGCGCGGTAATCGCCAGCAGCGAGATCTACCAGACCTTCATGGACCAGCCGACGCCGGAATATGCCGTGGAATTCCCGCACGGCTACACCTACTCGGCGCACCCGGTAGCCTGTGCCGCCGGTATCGCCGCGCTGGACCTGCTGCAGAAAGAAAACCTGGTGCAGTCCGCTGCCGAGCTGGCGCCGCACTTCGAGAAGTTGCTGCACGGCGTAAAGGGCACCAAGAACGTCATCGATATCCGTAACTACGGCTTGGCCGGCGCCATCCAGATCGCCGCCCGTGACGGTGATGCCATCGTCCGCCCATACGAAGTGGCGATGAAGTTGTGGAAGGCAGGCTTCTATGTACGCTTCGGGGGCGACACTCTGCAGTTCGGCCCAACGTTCAACACCACGCCGCAAGAACTGGATCGCCTGTTCGACGCCGTCGGCGAAAACCTGAACCTGATCGACTGATCTTTCCGATTTCGATGTCAGGCGCGTGCAGGTATCGCGCGCCTGTCTCTACCTTCTTTATCTGGAGTTTTGCATGAGCATTGTTCAGCACCTGATCCATGGCGAGCTGGTTTCCAAGGGAGAACGCACCGCTGATGTCTTCAACCCGTCCACCGGCCAGGCTGTTCGCAAGGTCGAGCTGGCCAGCCGCGCGACCGTGCAGGAAGCGATCGACTCCGCCAAGGCGGCCTTCCCGGCCTGGCGCAACACCCCGCCGGCCAAGCGCGCCCAGGTGATGTTCCGCTTCAAGCAATTGCTGGAGCAGAACGAAGCCAAGATTTCGCAGATGATCAGCGAAGAGCATGGCAAGACCCTGGAAGACGCAGCTGGCGAGCTGAAGCGCGGCATCGAGAACGTCGAGTTCGCCTGTGCAG
>NZ_BCBQ01000125.1:0-13723 GCF_001320885.1 Pseudomonas sp. NBRC 111140 | reverse complement strand
AGGTGTTGACGTGGCTTTTGATCATCGGGCGCTTGCCATCCAGGCGTGCGGCCTTGCCGTGGGTCACCCGCACGCAGCGCACTTCCAGTTTGGTGGCTTCGGCGATGAAGTCCCACAGGGTTTCGCGGGCCTTTTCCACGGTCATGCCGTGCAGGTCGAGGCTGCCCTCGAACGGTATCTGCCCCAGCTTGAGCTTGCGCAGCTGGCCTTCCTGCACGCCGTCGCGGCGCCACATCAGTTCGTCTTCGGCGCCTACGTCGATGACGAACAGGTCGGACATGCCGTCGATGACCAGGGCCTTGTCACTGCGCACGGTCGCCGCCTGGCGCAGGCCAGCCAGTTTCTGGCGGTCGGCCTTGGGCTTGCCGACTTCGGCGCGGTCGTGGCGGATTTGCTTTACGCCACGCACTTCGGCCTTGAACAGGGAAAAATCGTCGTCTTGCATGATGCCTCCACGTAGGCGGCGTAGTTTACGCGACTGTGGGGCCCTGTGCAGCCATGTCGGGTCTGATTGGCCGCTCCCACAAGGGGCGCGACCGCAGCGTAGCTGTCAGTCGTGTTTTTTCATCAGGTGCGGCGACAGGTTCAATTCCCGCCCGCGGCGCAAACGGATACGGCTGCGCCGCCAGAAGCGCACGCCCAGCCATAGCAGCAGCAACCCAGCCCCGGTAAGGATGCTGGACAGCGGTTTGTTGGCATTGAGTTCCTGCAGGGCGGGGTAGTTGCCCAGCAGGCCGGCAAAGCCGGCCATGGCCAGCAGCACGCCCAGGGTCGCCAGCAGCGCCGACAGGCCGGCCGCCAGGCGGGCGCCCCAGTTACGCGGCTCGCGCGTGCGCAGGCGCTTGGCGTCGAAACTGCCTTTAAGCTTCATTCCGCTCTCCTCTGTGGATATCCGGAATTCGACCTGCTGCCGCCCATCGGGTTCCGCCCGGCTGCCGGGCGGTCTTGCCAGTGGTTCAGATCAGGCTGGCGGTGGGTGCCACGCAAGCGAAGTTGTCGGCCATCACGGCCATTTCGCACTGGTGAATCTGTGCGGCCGGGATCACCCCGTCCTTGAAGGCCAGGTCGCGGGTGGCCGAGGCGTCTTCCACCAGGGTGCACCGGTAACCATAGTCCTTGGCGCGGCGAACGGTAGTGCTGACGCTGGAGTGGCTCATGAAACCACAGACGATCAGGTCCAGGTGGCCCAGCGCCTGCAGCGTTTCGTGCAGTTGGGTGTTCTTGAATGCGTTGGGCATGCGTTTTTCGATGACGATTTCGCCTTCCAGTGGCTCGAGCCCCGGAATGAACTGGCCGGCCGGCCCCTGTGGGTCGAAGCGGCCACCGACAGTGCCCAGGTGGCGAACATGGATGATCGGACGGCCGCTTTTACGCGCGGCGTCGAGCAACCTGGCGATGTTGGCCACGGCCTCGTCCATGCCCGACAGCTGCAGGGGACCGCTGAGGTACTCCTTTTGCGCATCGATGATGATCAGGCTGGCGTGGCTCAGCTTGGCCGGCGGGTAGTCGCGGCCAGTGAGGCGGAACATCGTGGTTGGAACGGACATCAAGGGCTCCTTGGAAGGGCTTTTGTATACCTATTGTCCCCTGCCTTGACGCCAATGGGAATGGTTGACAACGCAAGCGGCATGGTTACTGGCCTGTGGCTAGCCTTTGGGCAAGGCAAACGAACAAATGTGCGGGTGGGACTGTTAGACTTTTGTCCGGTCTGAAATAGGAGTACCCCGTGATCACATCCCGTCTGCGCACGTTGCGCGACTACATCCGCTGGGCGGTGAGCCGCTTCCACGAGCACGACCTGTTCTTCGGCCACGGTGCCGACAACGCCTGGGACGAGGCCCGCCTGCTGGTGCTCGGTGCGGTGCACCTGCCATGGGAGGTGGCCGACAGCTACCTGGATTGCATGCTCGAGGACGACGAGCGGGTACGCCTGCAGCACCTGCTCAAACGCCGTATCGAAGAACGCGTGCCGGCCGCCTACCTGCTGGGCGAGGCCTGGTTCTGCGGCATGTCGTTCATCGTCGACGAGCGGGTGCTGGTGCCGCGTTCGCCGATTGGCGAGCTGATCGAAAAACGTTTCGAGCCGTGGCTGGCCAGCGAGCCGGCACGCATTCTCGACCTGTGCACGGGCTCGGGCTGCATCGGCATCGTCGCCGCGGAGGTATTCCCCGAGGCCGAGGTGGTGCTGGCCGACTTGTCGTTCCAGGCCCTTGAAGTGGCCAACCAGAATATCGAGCGCCATGGCCTGGACACCCGCGTGTATACCGTGCAGGGCGATGGCTTTGGCGGTTTGCCGGGGCAGCGTTTCGACCTGATCCTGTCCAACCCGCCGTATGTCGATGCCGAAGACTTCGACGACATGCCGGCCGAGTACCACCACGAGCCCGAGCTGGGCCTGGCCTGCGGCAACGACGGCCTGGACCTGGTACGGCGCATGCTGGCGGAAGCGGCAGACCACCTGACCGACAAGGGCTTGCTGATTGTTGAAGTGGGCAACAGCCAGGTGCATGTCGAGGCGTTGTACCCCGAGGTGGACTTTGCCTGGCTGGAGTTCGAGCACGGTGGGCATGGGGTATTCATGCTGACTGCCGAGCAGTGCCGCCAGCATCAGGAATTGTTCAAGGCCCGGGTCTGACCCATTTGGGGCTGCTTTGCAGCCCATCGCGACACAAGGCCGCTCCTACAGGCAGACGCGTTTCCCCCAAGGTTACGCTGCCCCTGTAGGAGCGGCCTTGTGTCGCGATGGGCCGCAAAGCGGCCCCAATCCCCACCGGCTGAAGCGGCCTCAGCGGGTGGCAATCCAGATCAACAACCCTGCCTGAAACACCGCAAACGCCACCAGGCAGGTAATGGTGAAGCGCAAACCGCTGTCTTCGCGGTGGTACTTGGCCACCCGCTCATCGCGCTCGCGCAGTTGCGCTTCTTTTTCCTGCAACTGCTGGTCCGCCTGCTGCAACAGGTTGGCAGCATCCAGAATGTCAACCCGCTGCAGGCGCTCGTTGCTCCAGGCGGCCTTCAGCTGGCCGACGGTCATGTCCACGGTACGGCCCTTCAGGTGCTGGCTGTCCTCGTATTCCATCTCGATACCTACCCCGCGCAGGCAGTTGTCACGGCGCAGGCGGGAGTCTTCGTTCAGCGCATCCTTGCTCGGCAACGCCATGCCCACTACCTGGTAGTGCGACCATTTGCGCTGCAGCCACTGCGCCGCCTGGGCCAGCATGAAGCGGCCGATGCCACGGTTCACGGGCTCCAGTTGCAGGCCATGCTCATTGCCAATGCGCACCAGGCGCTCGGCATGGTCGACACGGATGTCCAGGCGGTTCTGCTCTTTGTGCACCTTCTGGCCGGGCAGTTGGATTTCCATGCGCAGCAGGCTGTGCGCCTTGTCATGGCGCTCGGCATAGCCGAACTGCACAAAGCGCAGCGGCCGGGCGCCGGTGCTGCGGTCGGTGGGCAGTGCGGCCAGGCGCAGCAGCTGGAAGTGTTCGGCGGCAAGCTCGGCCCAGGGCAGGGCGGGGCTTTCCTGGGGGGCTTCGGCCGGCTCTACGGCGGCGGGGGCGATGGTCATCAGGGCTTGTCCTCGGCTATGCCTGCTGTATCGGCAGGCTTGCCCGAGACCTGAGCCCCATTGCCTCACGCCGAAGGCAAATGCTGGATGAACGTCACAATTCGCTCACCCAGCTCGCGCGCCAGCGGCAGTTCGGGGTTGAGGTAGCTGTCGCGCTGCTGGCTCATGCTTTTGGGGCTGATGCGCAGCATGTGGTTCATGCCGTCGATCAGCACCAGCTGCGCGTCCGGCTTGGCCGCCTTCAGCCGTTGGGCGTCTGCCACGTCCACCTGCACATCGTTGCGCCCCTGCACGATCAGCGCGGGCATGGGCAGGCGGGCAAAGGCGGCTGCCGGGTTTTGCTGGAACAGCGAGATCAGGTACGGCTGCACGCTGGGGCGAAACACCTGGCGCAAGGGTGCCGGCACTTCGAGGCTGGTTTGCCCGGCCTGCAAGCGGTCGAGCAGGGCGCTGCCACCGGCCAGTTGCGCCGGGGGCAGGCGCAGGGCCAGTTGCTCGCGCAATACGTCGGCCATAGGCCGGCCGCTGCCGGCCAGGGTGATCACCGCGCTGGCACCGGCCTGTTCGGCGGCCAGGCTGGCGATCAGTGCCCCTTCGCTGTGGCCGATGAGGATCAGCGGGCCGAAGCGCGGGTCGGCTTTGAGCTTGTGGCTCCAGGCGACCACATCGGCTACATAGCGCTCCACGCTGAGGTCACGCTCGTCAGGTGTGGCCGGCTGGCTGGCGGCCACGCCGCGCTTGTCGTAGCGCACGCTGGCGATGTGCTCGTTGGCCAACAGCAGGGCCAGGCGCTTGAGGTTGTCGACCCTGCCCGAGGCCGGGTTGTTGCCGTCACGGTCGGTGGGGCCGGAGCCGGCAATGATCAGTACCACCGGCGGCGGCGTGGCCTGTTGTGGCAGCAGCAGGCTGCCGTGCAACACGCCTTGGCCGGTGTCCAGGTCGATCGGGCGTTGCAGTACGGTGGGTGCGGCGGCCTGGGCCAGGCCGGTGCACAGCAGGAAGAGGAAAGCGACGAGGCGCGGCATCATGCGGTACTACATGGGGAGATGGTGCTTTGACCCAATGTTTGCGGGAAGGTTCGAAGGCCAGCACAGACAACCCATCCATCTGTATACTGCCTGCTTTTCGTCCATTTCAGGCAGATCTCGCGGAGCGTCCATGTCCGGCAATACCTACGGCAAGCTGTTCACTGTCACCACCGCTGGCGAGAGCCATGGTCCGGCGTTGGTCGCCATTGTCGATGGATGCCCACCAGGCCTGGAAATTTCCCTCGCCGACCTGCAGCACGACCTCGACCGGCGCAAGCCCGGCACCAGCCGTCACACCACCCAGCGCCAGGAAGCCGACGAGGTGGAAATCCTCTCCGGCGTGTTCGAAGGCCGCACCACCGGCTGCTCGATCGGCCTGCTGATCCGCAACACCGACCAGAAGTCCAAGGACTACTCGGCCATCAAGGACCTGTTCCGCCCGGCCCACGCCGACTACACCTACCATCACAAGTACGGCGTTCGCGACTACCGTGGCGGTGGCCGCAGCTCGGCCCGTGAAACCGCCATGCGCGTGGCGGCCGGTGCTATCGCCAAGAAGTACCTGGCCAGCCAGGGCATCACCGTGCGCGGCTACATGAGCCAGCTGGGCCCGATCGAAATCCCGTTCAAAACCTGGGAATCGGTGGAGCAGAACGCCTTCTTCAGCCCCGACACGGACAAAGTGCCAGAGCTTGAGGCCTACATGGACCAGTTGCGCCGTGACCAGGACTCGGTGGGCGCCAAGATCACCGTGGTCGCCGAAGGTGTCATGCCTGGCCTGGGTGAGCCGATCTTCGACCGCCTGGACGCGGAACTGGCCCATGCACTGATGAGCATCAACGCGGTCAAAGGTGTGGAAATCGGCGCCGGTTTCGCCAGCGTTGCCCAGCGCGGCACTGAACACCGTGACGAGCTGACCCCGCAAGGCTTCCTCAGCAACAACGCTGGCGGCATCCTGGGTGGCATCTCCTCGGGCCAGCCGATCGTTGCCCACCTGGCGTTGAAACCCACTTCCAGCATCACCACCCCAGGCCGCTCGATCGATATCGACGGCAACCCGGTGGACGTCATCACCAAAGGCCGCCACGACCCGTGCGTGGGCATCCGTGCCACGCCGATCGCCGAGGCGATGATGGCCATCGCGCTGATGGACCACCTGCTGCGCCACCGCGCGCAAAATGCCGATGTGAAGGTGAATACCCCGGTGCTGGGCCAGCTCTGATCCACCCGTGCCGGCCTCCTCGCGGCGTCTAACCGCCGCGAAGAGGCCGATGCAGGTCGCCACAAGGCTATCTCATGCAGCCCATCCCCTACTGGCGCTTGTCCAGCTTCTACCTGTTCTACTTCGCCCTGCTAGGCTCCACCGCCCCCTTCCTGGCGCTGTACTTCGACCACCTGGGTTTTTCCCCGGCACGCATCGGCGAGCTGGTGGCCATCCCCATGCTGATGCGCTGCATCGCCCCCAACCTGTGGGGCTGGCTGGGCGACCGTACCGGCCAGCGGTTGTTGATCGTGCGGTTGGGCGCGTTGTCGACACTGGCCACCTTCGCCCTGATCTTCTTCGGCAAAAGCTACGCCTGGCTGGCACTGGTGATGGCCCTGCACGCGTTCTTCTGGCATGCGGTGCTGCCGCAGTTCGAAGTCATCACCCTGGCCCACCTGCACGGGCAAACGTCGCGCTACAGCCAGGTGCGCCTGTGGGGCTCGATTGGCTTCATTCTCACGGTAGTTGGCCTGGGCCGCTTGTTCGAATGGCTGAGCCTGGATATCTACCCGGTGGCGCTGGTCACGATCATGGCTGGCATCGTCGCCGCCAGCCTGTGGGTACCCAATGCCCAGCCGCTGGAGCAGGGCGAGCGCAGCGGCGCGGGTGGCTTCCTGCAGCAGTTGCGTGCCCCGGGGGTGCTGGCGTTCTACGCCTGCGTGGCGTTGATGCAGCTCAGCCACGGGCCGTATTACACGTTCCTTACCCTGCACCTGGAGCACCTGGGCTACACGCGCGGTGCCATTGGCCTGTTGTGGGCGCTGGGGGTAGTGGCCGAGGTGCTGATGTTCATGGTCATGAGCCGCCTGTTCGCCCGTTTCAGCGTGCAGCGGGTGTTGCTGGCCAGCTTCCTGCTGGCGGCCATACGCTGGTTGTTGCTGGGCAATCTGGCAGGTGAGCCGGCCGTGCTGATATTCGCCCAGTTGCTGCATGCGGCCACTTTCGGCTGCTTCCATGCCGCCAGCATTGCCTTTGTGCAGGCCAGCTTCGGCGCCCGTCAGCAGGGTCAGGGCCAGGCGCTGTACGCGGCGCTGTCGGGTACCGGCGGTGCGCTGGGGGCGTTGTACTCAGGCTACAGCTGGAAGCTGTTGGGCCCCACCTTCACCTTTGGTATGGCCAGTGCCGCAGCCTTGGCCGCAGCCGTTATCATTGCCCTTCGTTCGCAATCGACCAGGACCCGCCCCTGATGAGTATTCTCAGCGTTTTCCACCCCGACAGCCCGGCACTGCCGAACAAGGTGCTGACTCACCACGATGACATCGCTGCCACATTGGCCGAGCACGGAGTGCGCTTTGCCCATGCCGAGCATGGCCTGCGGGTGCGCCCCGGTACGGCCCAGGATGAGGTGCTGGGCGCTTGCCGTGTATACCTGGACCAGTTGATGACGGGGCATGGCAGCAAGGCGTTCGTGCTGTTGAACCGTGACGGTGAGGACCCGGTACAGGTCGATGTGCGCGATGAGCATGTGCATGACGCCGACGAGGTGTTTGCCGTGGTCGGAGGGCGTGCGCAGGTGGGCCTGCGGTTGGGCGGCTGGGTGTATTCGGTGCTGTGCGAGAAAGGTGACCAGCTTGTGATACCGGCGGGGACGCGGCGCTGGGTTGAGCTGGGCGACACGCCGTTTTGCCTGGCGTTGCGCTTGTACGGCAGCGAGCAGGGCGTGCAGGCGCGGTTCACCGGGGATGTGGCTGCACGGGCGTTTTTGGGGATTGACGAACTGTAGTGGCCCTACCGACCTCTTTGCGGGCAAGCCCGCGAAGAGGCCATGTCAGGCAGTTTCAAATTCAACGGTAGGTCGGCAAGGCAAACCGCTGTTGGCTCTGCAGCATGGTAATCACCGGCAACTCACTGGCCTGCTCGGCCAAGTCGCGACGGATGGCACTGATCGCCCAGGACAGCTGTTCGGCACTGTGCAGTTGCCCATAGGTCAGCACCCGGCGGGTAACCTTGCCATCCGCCGCGCGCAGGGTAAGCAGCACACCGCCATCGGGGCGGGCTTGGGTATTCACCTGATAGGCCGAAAATACCGAAACGAACTTTTGCTGGATGAGGTCCATATCAACTCCTGGCTGTTGTAGGGCAGACGTGAGTTGATGGTTGCAGTGACCGTGCCAGAACGCTGATTAGCGAAAAGCCCAGTAAATACAGGCTCTTACGGGTTATTTACGGAAGCGGCATCGTGCAGGCTGCATGGTCGTGCATTTTGCACAGTGCATTTTGCACGGATCGGGATTTGCCTATCGGCCCTATAGAATCTGAACCTTTGACCGCAATGGCATGCCTGACGAAAACTTGGGCAATCAAATATGCCAGGAGGTTCCCGATGTCCAGCCAAACCGCACCCGCCACCATGAACGATGACGAAGCCGCTGCATTCGCCGAGCAGGTGTTCGAACGTGCCCGTCAGGGCGACGCCGACATGCTCGGGCGCCTGCTTGCCAGTGGCCTGCCGCCCAACCTGCGCAACCACAAGGGCGACACCCTGCTGATGCTGGCCAGTTACCATGGCCAGCATGACGCGGTGCGCGTGTTGCTGGCGCAAGGTGCCGACCCATTGATTGCCAACGACAACGGCCAACTGCCTATTGCCGGTGCAGCGTTCAAGGGGGATCTGGCGATGATTCGCCTGTTGCTTGAGCACGGTGTGCCAGTGGATGCCGCCGCGCAGGATGGGCGTACTGCGCTGATGTTGGCAGCCATGTTCAACCGCAGCGAAATCATCGACTACTTGTTGGCCCAGGGCGCCGACCCGGCGCGCCAGGATGCACGCGGCGCCACGGCGCTGATGGCGGCCCAGACCATGGGCGCGGTGGACGCCGCCGCACGCCTGCAAGCGCTGGCCGGCTAACCGCCTGGGGGCATTTGCGGCTATCCTTGGCGACTTTTCACCCGTCGCAGGCCCCCTTTCATGAAAACTCAGTTGCTCGAATTCATCAGCCTCATTGGCGCCGGCTGCATGCGCGAGGCAGACATCGAGCGCATCGCCGCCGAGGCCGCCGAGGCCTACGCCGACCCTGTCGCCTTCCTGGCCGCCAACCCTGATATCAATTACGACGACAGCTTCCCGATCCCGCTGGGCGAATGGGTGGTGCTGGGCAGCCTGCCGGACACCGTGGTGTTCCAGGCCGACAGCTATCAGGACCTGTTCCAGCAGATCAGCGATTCGTTCGACAACAGCGTGCCGTTTACCCTCAAGCCCAAGCAGCTGGCCCGTACCGAGCCACTGACCGCGCTCAATCGCATCCAGGTGCAGATGGGCGCGCTGAACAAGGAGGCCGGTGGTTATGTGCTGCTGAACTTCAGCCAACTGCTGGACGACGAACTGCAGATGGTGATGGTGGGGCAGAACGACCTGGCGCGGGTGCTGGAGCTGGGAGCAGAGCTGGGCATCAAGGTCGAGCCGGCCTTGGAAGCCCTGAAAGTCGCCGTACACATCTAAAGCCTGGCGCGGTTCCTTGTAGGAGCGGCCTTGTGTCGCGAAAGGGGCGCGAAGCGGCCCCGGCATTTTATGCGGCGAAGCTGAAAATGCTGGGGCCGCTTCGCGCCCCATCGCGACGCAAGGCCGCTCCTACAGGCCGGTGTTTAGCCTCAGCCTAATGCGGTATCCAGGAACATCATCACCGCAAACCCACCCATCAACCCCAGGGTCGCTGCTGTCTGGTGCCCGTTGCGGTGGGTTTCGGGAATCACCTCGTGGCTTACCACAAAGATCATGGCCCCCGCCGCCAGCCCCATGCTGATGGGGTAGGCGAGGGCAAAGCCGGTCGAGATCCCCAGCCCGATCACCGCCCCCAGCGGCTCCATCAGCCCCGACCCTATCGCCACCAGCGCGGCCTTTAGGTTCGACAGGCCCGTGGCACGCAAGGCCAACGCCACGGCCAGCCCCTCGGGGATGTCCTGGATGGCAATGGCGCTGGTCAGCGGCAGGCCGATGTTCATATCGCCGTTGGCAAAGCTCACGCCAATCGCCATGCCTTCAGGCAGGTTATGCAGGGTAATCGCCAGCACGAACAACCAGACTCGGCTGATGCGCTCGGCTTCGGGGCCGCACGGGCCGGTGCTTTCGTGTTCATGTGGGGTGAAACGGTCCAGGCCCAGCATCAGCAGCACCCCCAGGCCCATGCCCAACACGACGGTAAACGCCGCAGCCGGGCCGTTGCCGGTGATCTCGCGGGCAGCGTCCAGGCCCGGCAGAATCAACGAAAACGAGCTGGCGGCCAGCATCATGCCGGCGGCAAAGCCCAGCATCACGTCCTGGGTACGCGCGCTGACATCGCGCAGCACCACCGCCAGCACCGCGCCCAGCGCGGTGGCGCCAAAACCGGACAGCCCGCCCAGTACGGCCAGGTGCAGGTTGTCGGCATGGTCGCCGTTCACTGCGTTCCAGAAGCTGGCGGCCAGCAGCACGCACACGGCCAGCAGGCTCAGCCCCAGGCCGGCGCTGAGCCAAGGGGTACTGGTAACCTGCTGGCGCCAGGCGTGCAGCAGTGAGGAGGGAGCGGCGCTTTGGCTATGGGCGGGGGGCATGCGAACCTCGAATCAATGAATACTGGCAGTCTACTCAGGGACCTGCGCCAATCGCCAAGGATTCCCTTCTATTGGCGCGATAGCTGACTATGCTGTGCAGCAAAGCCTCTGGACAGGAGTTTAGGCATGGGGTCTACATTCAACAGCCTGGTCGGGCTGATCATTCTGGCGCTGGACATCTGGGCCATCCTCAATGTAATCAAGAGTGGCAGCGAGGTGGGCATCAAGGTGTTGTGGATACTGCTCATTGCCCTGCTGCCGGTGGTAGGGCTGGTGATCTGGGCGATTGCCGGGCCGCGGGGGAATGTGCGGATCTGAGCCATGTGAGTTGCTCGCTGCGGGTGCGGTGAAACAGACATAAGCGGTAATGGGGCCGTGACAAAATTTTCACATTGGTTTAAACAGAATCCGCACCCGCACAATGCTGCGTTGGTCTAGCGCCACCGCCTCTTCGCAAACCGCAATCCTAGGACCTTCCCATTCATGGCTAACACGGACGCCTTGAAGCAACAGGGCGCGCGAACGTCGCTTTCGCCGACCCTGAAATCCCACCTGGCCTACACGCTGCTCAGCGGCCTGGTGATCATGCTGATGCTCAGCCTCGTGCGCCTGGCGCTGCTGGTCTACAACAGCGACATGATCGGCGAGACCCCTTATTCGACCGTCGCCGAAGGCTTCGTCAACGGCTTGCGCTTCGACCTGCGGGTGGTGGTGTACATCAGCATTCCGCTGCTGCTGGCCATCCTCAGCCCTTGGGCCATGGCGCGGCGCGGCGTGTTCCGTTTCTGGCTGACCCTCGCCTCGAGCGTGGTGATGTTCCTCGGCCTGATGGAAATGGACTTCTACCGCGAGTTCCACCAGCGCCTGAACGGCCTGGTGTTCCAGTACATCAAGGAAGACCCGAAAACCGTCATGAGCATGCTCTGGTACGGTTTCCCGGTGGTGCGCTACCTGCTGGCCTGGGCCTTCGGCACTTGGCTGCTGAGCCTGCTGTTCAAAGGTATCGACCGCGCGACCCGTGGCGATGGCCTGCAGCGCGTGGCGCCGTGGTACAAGCGCGTGGCGGTGTTCATGGTGATTTTGCTGGTGGCCGTGGTCGCTGCCCGTGGCACCCTGCGCCAGGGCCCACCGATGCGCTGGGGGGATGCCTTCACCACCGACTCCAACTTCGTCAACCAGCTGGGCCTGAACGGCACCCTGACCCTGATCGACGCTGCCAAGAGCCGCTTCGGCGAGGACCGCGCCAATATCTGGAAGCCGGTGCTGGAGCAGAACCTGGCCACGCAAAGCGTGCGCGAGCAGCTGCTGACCGCCAACGACACCTTGGTCGATGCCGACGAGGCAGCCATCCGCCGCGACTTCGTGCCGCCGGCTGAGCGCACCCTGCCGATCAAGAATGTGGTGGTGATCCTGATGGAAAGCTTCGCCGGCCACTCGGTAGGCGCGCTGGGCAGCCCCAACAACATTACCCCGTACTTCGACAAGCTGGCCAAAGAGGGCCTGCTGTTCGACCGTTTCTTCTCCAATGGCACCCATACCCACCAGGGCATGTTCGCCACCATGGCCTGCTTCCCCAACCTGCCAGGTTTCGAATACCTGATGCAGACCCCGGAAGGCGGCCACAAGCTGTCTGGCCTGCCGGCCTTGCTCAGCGCCCGTGATTACGACGACGTGTACGTCTACAACGGCGACTTTGCCTGGGACAACCAGTCCGGTTTCTTCGGTAACCAGGGCATGACCACCTTCATCGGCCGTAACGACTTCGTGAACCCGGTGTTCTCCGACCCGACCTGGGGTGTGTCTGACCAGGACATGTTCGACCGCGGCAACGAGGAGCTGGCCAAGCACGACGGCAAGAAGCCGATCTACGCGCTGCTGCAGACGCTGTCCAACCACACGCCCTATGCGCTGCCCAAAGACCTGCCGGTAGAGAAGGTGACTGGCCAGGGCCGCCTGGACGAGCACTTGACCGCCATGCGCTATTCGGACTGGGCGCTGGGCCAGTTCTTCGAGAAGGCGCGTAAAGAGCCTTACTTCAAGGACACCCTGTTCGTCATCGTCGGCGACCATGGCTTTGGCAACCACCAGCAGGTCACCGAGCTGGACCTTGGCCGGTTCAACGTACCGCTGCTGCTGATTGCCCCGGGCATTCAGGAGAAGTTTGGTGCGGTCAACCACACGGTGGGTACCCAGGTCGACATTGTGCCGACCATCATGGGCCGCCTGGGCGGCCAGACCCGTCATCAGTGCTGGGGCCGTGACCTGCTCAACCTGCCTGAGGGCGACCAGGGCGTTGGCATGATCAAACCGTCGGGCAGCGAACAGATCGTCGGCCTGGTGCAGGGCGACCGCATCCTGATCGAGTCCAAGGACATGTCCCCGCGCATGTACCGCTACCAGCTGGGCAGCGAGTTCAAGGCCGAGTTGATCGAAAGCCCAGACCAGCCGGAAATGCTCAAGAAGCTGGAAGCGTATATCCAGACCGCGACCAAGAGCCTGCTGGATAACACCGCCGGTGTCGTGCACGGCACCCCTAAGTAAGGCCGTAAACCGGGCCGCTATGCGGCCCATTCGCGGCTAAAGCGGACTGAACATTCCTTCAGCCCCAAGGTCACTTATTCAGGCATCACCCAACTGGTGTTCTTGAATTGAGAGGGCTCGTTCAATGAAAGAGTGGGAAGTCATCTTTGCCGATCAGAAAGGCGAACCGTCCACCATGACGCTGCGGGCCGAGCACTGCCCCAGCGAAGAGGACGCCGCGCGGGCCATTCGTTCGCACCTGTTCCCGGTGATGGACGAGCTGGACCTCAACGACTTCCAGGACCGCACCATTTCCCCGACCGCCCGCTGGCTCAAGGAGCATAGCGGCGTGACCATCACCAGCATCCACGAAGCGCTCTGAGCCACACGTTTGCGTGGTGCTCTTGCAGGCACTACGCTGGTGGAAGGTGCTTGCCTGATCTGTGGGTGGGCACTGCATCAATTCGCGTCTTGCATCAGCTCGAACTGCCCGGCCGCTGCCGGCAGGTGCGTAGTGCACGGAAAGTCTATCCATTGCTTTATTCAGGAGGACGATTCATGAGCAGCCAGAACGACGATATCAGCAGCAACGTCCTGCGCCAGATGAAAGCAGGCGGTTTCGACTTCACCCAGGTCCACCCCATCGAGTTCTACGCCGTTTTCCCGGATGAAACAGGGGCCCGCCGTGCGGCTGGACAGTTTCGCGGGGAATCGCTCAATGCCCAGGTGAAGGAACTGGGTGACGGTGCCTGGCACCTGGAACTGAGCAAGGTCATGTACGCCACCCATGGTGGGATCGGTGACTTCGAAGAGGCA
>NZ_BCBQ01000124.1:0-14274 GCF_001320885.1 Pseudomonas sp. NBRC 111140 | reverse complement strand
CACTTCGACGGTGGCACCCGGTTCGCCACGCCCACTGAGCGCCGCGCCACCCGGGCCAACCAGAATATTGCTGACAGCATCGGGCGGGGTGATGTCGGGGGCGGTGAATTCCAGCGGTATCGAGCTGTTGCCGGCGGCGTCGACCTGGCGGATATCCAGGGCTTCACCGTTGGCCTGGGCAGGCGAAAGCGTAAGGCTGAAGCTACCGTCGGCATTCACCAGGCCGCTGCCGATGAGGTTGCCGGCCGCATCACGCACCTGCACGGTGGCGCCGGGCTCGCCACGTCCAGTGAGGGTTACGCCATTGGCCAAGGCCAGATCGGTCGGCTGGTCGGGGGCGGTGGTGTCAGGGTTGTCGACGTCGGGTGCGGTGACGCTGGCCACAGGCGACGTATTGCCGGCCGCGTCTGCCGCGCTCACTTCAAGGGCCTGGCCGTCGGTTTGTGGCGGTTGCAGGGTTATGCTGAACTGGCCGTCCGCACCGGCCACCCCAGTGCCCAGCAGCACGCCGCCAGTGCCCCGTACCGAAACCGTCGAGCCCGGTTCGGCACGCCCGGTAAGGGTGGTGCCCTGTGCGTCGATGACCAGGTCGGTCGGTGCCAGCGGCGCCGTCACATCCGGGGCGGTGACAGTGCCGGGCGCCGAGACATTGCCCGCGCCATCGGTCAGGGTGACTTCAAGGTTTTCGTTGTTGATCTGTGGCGGGTTCAACGCCACATTGAAACTGCCGTCGGCTGCCACGGTGCCGCTGCCAATCAGGTTGCCGGCGGCGTCACGGATGTTCACCGTGGTGCCCGCTTCGCCGCGGCCGGTCAGGCGCAGGCCATCCGGCGAAACCAGCAGGTCGATGGGCGTGGCCGGTGCTGTGGTGTCAGGGTCCGAGCCACCGCTGCTGCCGCCACCGCTGTGATTGGCCGCAGCCGCCACACCCCCGACACCGAGCAGGCTGAGCCCGGCAATCGCGAAGGTCGACATGGCGCTACCGGCGGTGCCAATCCCTGCAACCAGTTCGTCCAGCGAAGCCACGTCCTCGAAGGTGAAACCGGTGAACGCTGCCGCGTCATACTGGGCGTGCCACAGGGTGCCGTCTTCGCCGACGAAGACGATGTCGCTGCCAACCCCGGCCTGGTCCACGGCGAAGAAGTTGCCGATGGTGACCTTTTCACCGGATTTCAGGGTCACGATCAAGTCTTGCCCGCGCTGGGTAACGGTGGCCACCTTGTCGGGCGATACCGGCATCTGCACGACGCCTGGCCCTTTGAGATTGATGTTGCCCCAGGCGCTCTGAGTGGCGACTTCGGATTGCTTATCGGCGACGACGATGTTGTCCATGGATGCTCCCTGCTGGTATCCGGATCCCCCGGCCCGACTGTTCGGGCCACAACCTGCGTAGCAGAGCCATTTCCGGGCTTTTTACGCACAGCCTCGACCAGGCAGTCGAGAATGGGGTGGTTAGGGAGATATAGCAGCCAGGGTGGAAGCAACCAGATGGCTTTCTGGGTTAATCCTTTTGTGAGTAGGTCTCAGCGAAGCCCCAACCGGCGGGCCAATCGGCTTAAATTGGCGCGGTCCAGGCCAAGCTCACGCGCCGCTGCTGCCCAGTTGTCCTGATGCTTTTGCAAGCAGGCCTCGATCACTTGGCGCTGGTAGATATCGACCGCTTCGCGCAGGCCGCCTTCAGGCAGGGTGGCCGCTGGCGACGGGGCCGCGGGGGAGGGCGGCGAACCTGGCATTGCCGGCGATACGCGCAGGTCCAGATCGATGGCTTCGAGGGTGAGGATGCGTGGCCGGTCGGGGTGCTGGCCCAGCGCCTTGAGTGCCGAGCGGCCGATCAGGTGCTCCAGCTCGCGCACATTGCCCGGCCAGTCGTAGGCGATGAGTGCGGCCTGGGCCTCATTGCTCAGGCGCAGGCTGTTCAGACCCAACCGTGAACGGTTCTGTTCGAGGAAATAGCCAGCCAATAGCAGCACGTCCCGTCCACGTTCGCGCAACGGCGGCACGTGCAACGGGTACACGCTGAGGCGGTGATAGAAGTCGGCGCGGAAGTTGCCGTTACGCACTTCGGCAGCCAGGTCGCGGTTGGTAGCGGCGATCAGGCGCACGTCCACCCGGTGCTCGCGGTCCGAGCCCAGGCGCTGCAACTGGCCGCTTTGCAGCACGCGCAACAGCTTGGCCTGCACCGTCAGGGGCAGTTCGCCCACTTCATCGAGGAACAGCGTGCCGCCGTTGGCCAGTTCGAACTTGCCACGGCGCTCGCCATGCGCGCCGGTGAAGGCACCGCGCACATGGCCGAACAGTTCGCTTTCCACCAGGGTGTCGGGCAGGGCAGCGCAGTTGAGGCTGATCAACGGCTTGTCGGCGCGGCTGCTGGCCTGGTGCAGGGCCTGGGCCACCAGCTCCTTGCCGACGCCGGTTTCGCCGGTAATCAGCACGGTCAGGTCACTGCCACCGACCAGGCGAATTTCCTCTACCAGGCGTTTGTGCGCGGGGCTTTGGCCAATCAGCTCTTTATCCTGGCCGCTGGCCTGGCGGTAGATCTCGGCGCGGTGGTGTTCGTCTTCGGCGCGCAGGGCCAGGTGCTCGATGCGCTCGGCCACGGTAACGGTGGCGGCAGCCAGGCTGGCGAAGGCCTGCAGGGCGTCCAGCTCCAGGCTCTGGAACTGCCCGGGGGTGAGGGCGTCAAGGGTGACCAGGCCCCAGGGGCGCTCATCGACCATCAACGGGCAGCCCATGCAGTCGTGCACTTCAAGGTCGGCATCGGTGGCGTTGACCAGGCCATCGTAAGGGTCGGGCAGTTCGGAGTCGCTGGCAAAGCGGGTGGGTTCCGGGCGGCTGAGCAGTATCTGGAACCGTGGGTGCTCGCTGACCCGGAAGCGCCGGCCCAAGGTGTCCGGGCTCAGCCCATCCACTGCAAGCGGCACCAGCCATTCACCATCCAGGCGCAGCAGTGCGGCAGCATCGCACGGTAGCAGGCTGCGCATGGCCTGCAGCAGGCGGCGGTAGCGTTCCTGGTCGGGCAAATCACGGGACAGGTCGCTTACCAGAGGCAGCAGGGCGGTCAGCAGCGGCTTTGTGGTCATATGGACTCCTGTAGGTCGATATGACTATACGCTGGGGTAGGTCGTTTTGACATGACCTGCGTCAAACCCCTGATTTTGCGGGCGATAAAAGTTGGCACGATTGCTGTAGTAGCAGGGACAGTCATTTGAAGCCACAGGCTCAGGAGTTGTTGCAATGCTCAATGCCGAACAACGTGCAATCATCAAAGCCACTGTACCCCTGCTGGAAAGCGGCGGCGAAGCACTGACCACTCACTTTTACAAGATGATGCTCAGTGAGTACCCGGAGGTACGTCCGCTGTTCAACCAGGCCCACCAGGCCAGCGGTGACCAGCCGCGTGCGCTGGCCAACGGCGTGCTGATGTATGCCCGCCATATCGACCAGTTGGAACAACTGGGTGGCCTGGTCGGGCAGATCATCAACAAGCATGTTGCCCTGCAGATTCTGCCGGAGCACTACCCGATCGTCGGCAGCTGCCTGCTGCGCGCCATCGAGGAGGTGCTTGGCAAGGACATCGCCACCCCTGCCGTGATCGATGCCTGGGGTGCGGCCTATGGCCAGTTGGCCGACATCCTGATTGGTGCTGAAGAGAACCTCTATAAAGAGAAGGAAGAGGCCGAAGGCGGCTGGCGCGGTACTCGCGAATTCCGCCTGGTGCGCCGCGAGCAGGAAAGCAGCGAGATCGTCTCGTTCTACTTTGCCCCGGTGGACGGCAAACCGGTACTCAAGGCCGAGCCTGGCCAGTACATCGGCTTGAAGCTGGACATCGACGGCGCCGAGCAGCGCCGTAACTACTCCCTGTCGGCGCTGTGCGATGGCAAGGAGTACCGGATCAGCGTCAAGCGCGAGGCGGGTGGCAAGGTCTCCAATTACCTGCACGATGAGCTGGTGGTGGGCGATACCCTGCAGCTGTTCCCGCCGGCGGGTGACTTTACCCTGGCCGCCAGCGACAAGCCGCTGGTGCTGATCAGCGGTGGCGTAGGCATTACTCCGACCTTGGCGATGCTGCAGGCAGCGTTGCAAACCCGCCGTGAGGTGCATTTCATTCACTGTGCGCGTAACGGCGCGGTGCATGCCTTCCGTGACTGGATCGATGGGCTGGCAGCGCGTCATCCGCAACTCAAGCGCTTCTACTGCTATGCCGAGCCAGAAGGTGGCGCTGCAGCCGATGCCGTGGGTTTGCTGAGCGAAGACCTGCTGGCCGAATGGCTGCCGCAGGAGCGTGATGTGGATGCCTACTTCCTGGGGCCCAAGGCTTTCATGGCCGCGGTCAAGCGCCAGCTGAAGGGCCTGGGGGTGCCGGAGCAGCAGAGCCGTTATGAGTTCTTCGGGCCGGCGGCTGCCTTGGAGTGATGTGAAACCTGTACCGGCCCTTTCGCGGGCAAGCCCGTGAAAAGGCCGGTACAGGCAAATATCGTTATCCCTGCGGCACTACACCTTCCTGCCTATATATAAGGAAAGATGAAACCAGGCACAGCGCTTTCATCGTTAATCCTCCTTTAATCACGGTATCCTTCACTCCCGGGTGTCGAGGGGCTTGCCCCTGCGCGGCACTCGGGCAGCCGTTTTTTTGCCGCTCGGCGTTGAACCGACGTCGTTGCGGCCGGTCTCAGCCACACCGGATAGCCCTGCGCAGCGCTATCACGCCGCTTCCTCGGCACGCTCACAGGCCTTGCCCAGCGTGTAGACTTGCGCTCAGGCAGGCGGACCACGCTGCCACTATCCATCGAAGGAACCGGTAATGAACGAACAAACATCGCGCCTGAATCGGGAACGGCGCTTTCTGGTGCTGCTGGGCCTGATCTGCCTCTCGCTGATCGGCGGCGCTCTCTATATGCAAGTGGTGCTGGGTGAGGCACCTTGCCCATTGTGCATCCTGCAGCGTTATGCGCTGCTGTTCATTGCCGTGTTTGCCTTCATCGCCGCAGCGATGCCTGGGCGCCGCAGCTTGAGCTTCTTCGAAGCGCTGGTGGTGCTCAGTGCCATTGGCGGAGTCGTTGCGGCCGGCAACCATGTGTATATACTCGCCAACCCCATGGTCAGTTGCGGCATCGATACCCTGCAGCCGATCGTGGATGACCTGCCACTGGCCAAGCTGTGGCCGCTGGCGTTCCAGGTCGATGGCTTCTGCAGCACGCCGTACCCGCCGATCCTCGGCCTGTCGCTGGCGCAATGGGCACTTGTGGCGTTCGTGCTGACTGCTGTGCTGGTTCCGCTCGGGATCTACCGCAACCGACGCCAGGCTTAGACAAAAGTCCCGAATTGCATGGGGTCTTTTACACCGCATGAGAAGAGCGAAAAGTTGCGCACCGCTTGATCCAGATCAACCTCTAGGCCTTGCAGAATGCGGCTTTGAGGCCTAGCAAGCGGGGTGCGACAAACTGTCGCGAAGTTGAATTATTGAGCAGCATTGTTACGTATTCTGTAAAAGACTGTTGCTCAATAAGTCATAGTCAAGGGTTGGCGACCTATCTACAATCGCCCCCAATTTCCGTTCGGCACTGCTTGCGAGTCGCAGGATTGAAGGAAGCCCCAGCGCTCCTTTTTGCTGACTTCGTCAAGTTTCGCCCAACGGCGATACCGGGCGGACACCCCTCCGCGTTTTCCCGCACCAAATGGACTTGGTCTGAAGTACAGGCCTGTTGCCTACGAAACCATAAGCACCGCTAACCCGCTTGAAGCCAAGGTCCTGCAGTCGGACCCCAGGCAGGAGCGAGTACGGGCGCGAAATGCCTCACTTGGCAGGACGAAGTGTTGGCTACCAAAACACAAATTGCATTGAAGCAAGCTGATCTAGAGGTCGTGAGATGAGTAAAAAGCGTTACCCCAGACTGTTTGGCATATTGCCCTTTTTAGGCATGCTTTTACTCAGTGGGTGCAACTGGACCCTGCTCGACCCGAAGGGCCAGGTCGGCATTGAGCAAAAGAATCTGATCCTGATCGCTACCGGCCTGATGCTGCTGGTGGTAATCCCTGTCATCATCATGACCTTGGCGTTCGCCTGGAAGTACCGTGCTTCCAACAAGGCAGCCACCTACACCCCTGACTGGTCGCACTCGACCAAGATCGAGGCTGCGGTGTGGATCATCCCGATCCTGATCATCATCGCCCTGGGTTACGTCACCTACCACTCCACCCACAAGCTGGACCCATACCGTCCACTGGATTCCGATGTGAAGCCGGTGCAGATCGACGTGGTCGCGCTGGACTGGAAGTGGCTGTTCATCTACCCGGAGCAGGGCATTGCCACGGTCAACAAGATCGTCTTCCCAGCTAACACCCCGGTCAACTTCCGCGTCACTTCCGACGCCGTGATGAACTCGTTCTTCATCCCGGGCCTGGGTGGCCAGATCTACGCCATGGCCGGCATGACCACCAAGCTGCACCTGATCGCCAACGAAAACGGCGAGTTCGACGGTATCAGCGCCAACTACAGCGGTGCTGGCTTCACCGGCATGAAATTCAAGGCTACTGCCACCTCTCAGGAAGACTTCGACAAGTGGGTCGCCGAGGTCAAGCAGTCGCCGAAGAAGCTGGACAAGGCCGAATACGACGCCTTGGCCAAACCAAGCGAAAACAACCCAGTCGCGCTGTATAGCGAGGCTTCGCCTGAGCAGTTCCAGCTGATCGTCGACAAGTACGAAGGCATGAACCGCGGCCGTAGCCACGAAGAAGCAGGCAGCAAAGATCTGGCCACAACCAAGGGTGTGGAATCGAGTATGCAACCAGCTGCCGGTGCAGAGGAGTAAGAGATGTTCGGTAAACTAAGCCTGGAGGCGATACCCTATCACGAGCCGATAGTCATGGTGACGCTTGCCATGATCGCGCTCGGCGGTATCGCTGTCGTCGGTCTTATCACCTATTTCCGCAAGTGGACCTACTTGTGGAGCGAGTGGCTGACTACTGTCGACCACAAAAAGATCGGCGTGATGTACATCATCGTCGCGATGATCATGCTGCTGCGCGGCTTTGCCGACGCCATCATGATGCGTACCCAGCTGGCTGCCGCAACCGGTGGCTCCGAAGGCTACCTGCCGCCTGAACACTATGACCAGATCTTCACCGCTCACGGTGTGATCATGATCATCTTCATGGCGATGCCGTTCTTCACCGGCCTGATGAACCTGGCGGTTCCTCTGCAGATCGGTGCACGTGACGTTGCCTTCCCGTTCCTGAACTCCCTGAGCTTCTACCTGCTGCTGGCAGGCGTGCTGCTGGTCAACATCTCGCTGGGCGTTGGTGAATTCGCCAAGACCGGCTGGGTTGCCTATCCGCCGCTCGCGGGCATTCAGTACAGCCCTGGGGTGGGTGTCGACTACTACATCTGGGCGCTACAGCTATCCGGATTGGGTACGACGCTTACCGGCGTGAACTTCCTCGTCACCGTGATGAAGATGCGCGCACCTGGCATGAAGCTGATGGACATGCCGATCTTCACCTGGACCTGCACCTGGGCCAACGTACTGATCGTCGCTTCGTTCCCGATTCTGACCGCTGCACTCGCACTGCTGACTGTTGACCGTTATCTGGACTTCCACATTTTCACCAACGAGCTTGGTGGGAACCCGATGATGTACGTCAACCTGTTCTGGGCGTGGGGTCACCCTGAGGTTTACATCCTGATCCTGCCGGCCTTCGGCGTGTTCTCGGAAGTGACTTCGACGTTCTCTGGCAAACGCCTGTTCGGCCACCACTCGATGATCTACGCATCGGGCGCGATCGCCATCCTGGGCTTTGCGGTATGGCTGCACCACTTCTTCACCATGGGTGCCGGCGCCAGCGTCAACACCTTCTTCGGCCTGGCGACGATGCTGATCTCCATCCCGACCGGTGTGAAGCTGTTCAACTGGCTGTTCACCATGTACCAAGGCCGTGTGCGCTTCACCGCACCGATGCTCTGGACCCTGGGCTTCATGGTCACCTTCTCCATCGGTGGCATGACCGGCGTACTGCTGGCCGTTCCGGGTGCTGACTTCGTTCTGCACAACAGCCTGTTCGTTATTGCGCACTTCCACAACGTGATCATCGGTGGCGCGGTATTCGGCTACATCGCCGGTTTCGCCTTCTGGTTCCCGAAAGCCTTCGGCTTCACCCTGAACGAGAAGTGGGGCAAAGCTGCCTTCTGGTTCTGGCTGTCGGGCTTCTACGTTGCGTTCATGCCGCTGTACGCCCTGGGCTTCATGGGCATGACCCGTCGTCTGAACCACTCCGACAACCCACTGTGGGAACCCTACCTGTACGTAGCCGTTGTCGGCGCCGTGCTGATCCTGTTCGGTATCGCTTGCCAGCTGATCCAGCTGTACGTATCGGTTCGCGACCGCAACCAGAACCTGGACGTGACCGGCGACCCATGGGGCGGCCGTACCCTGGAATGGTCGACTTCGTCGCCACCTCCGTTCTACAACTTCGCCCACATGCCTGAGCAGGTTGGCCTGGATGCATGGCACGAAACCAAGGAAACCGGCAAGGCTTACAAGCCGGCGACCAAGTTCGACGCCATCCACATGCCAAGCAACACCTCGACGGGTCTGTTCATGGGCCTGTTCCTGACCGTCTTCGGCTTTGCCTTCATCTGGCACATCTGGTGGCTGGTTGGCGCAAGCCTGGTTGCAACCATCGCTGTCTTCGTTCGCCACGCTGCCCGTGACGACCAGGGCTACATGGTTCCGGCCGAAGAAGTGGCGCGCATCGAAGGCGAGCGTATGAAAGCGCTGGCCAAAGCAGGTGCTCTGCCTGCCGGCGCACGTGTCGAATCGTTTGAGCGGGTGTAATCAATGTCCAGTCAAGTAATGCACGGCGGCGCTGCTCATGGTCACGACCATGGGCATGACGACCACCACCACGACTCGGGCCAGATGACCGTACTGGGCTTCTGGCTGTACCTGATGACCGACTGCATCCTGTTTGCGTCGCTCTTCGCCACCTACGCGGTGCTGTCCGGCAGTTTTGCCGGCGGCCCGTCGGGTCATGACATCTTCCAGCTCGATTTCGTAGCTGTTGAAACGCTGTTCCTGCTGCTGTCCTCGATCACCTTCGGCTTCGCCATGCTGA
Source organism: Pseudomonas sp. NBRC 111140 (assembly GCF_001320885.1). Classification (NCBI taxonomy): domain Bacteria; kingdom Pseudomonadati; phylum Pseudomonadota; class Gammaproteobacteria; order Pseudomonadales; family Pseudomonadaceae; genus Pseudomonas; species Pseudomonas sp. NBRC 111140. The sequence goes on along the minus strand of NZ_BCBQ01000124.1, from coordinate 5,163 downwards.
AGATGTTCGATGGCAAGAAAGCGGGTGTACTGGGCTGGTTGGCTGTGACCTTCCTGTTCGGTGCAGGCTTCATCGCGATGGAAATCTATGAATTCCATCACCTGATCAGCGAAGGCTTCGGCCCGCAGCGCAGTGGCTTCCTGTCGGGCTTCTTCGCCCTGGTAGGTACCCACGGTCTGCACGTGACTGCTGGTCTGATCTGGATGGCAATCATGATGTACCAGATCAACAAGCACGGCATCACGCCGACCGCCAAGACCCGCATGAGCTGCCTGAGCCTGTTCTGGCACTTCCTGGACGTGGTCTGGATCTGCGTATTCACCGTCGTTTACCTGCTGGGAGTTCTGTAATGGCTAACGCACACGACACTCATCACGAAGGTAACCACGGCAGCGTCAAGTCGTACATGATCGGCTTCGTACTGTCGATCATCCTGACTGCGATCCCGTTCGGCCTGGCCATGACCGCCAGCCTGCCGAAGAACCTGACCGTACTGATCATCGTTGCCATGGCCGTGATCCAGGTAGTTGTTCACCTGGTTTACTTCCTGCACATGGACCGCTCGAAAGAGCAACGCAACAACGTATCGACGTTCCTGTTCACCACCATGGTGATCGCTCTGCTTGTCGGCCTGTCGCTGTGGATCATGTTCAGCATCCACTTCGAAATGTTGGCCAAGTGAGGTAAGACTGCATGTCCGTTAAGCACTTTATCCAAATCACCAAACCGGGGATCATTTTCGGTAACGTGCTTTCCGTGGCAGGCGGTTTCTTCCTTGCCTCGAAGGGCCATGTGGACTTCGCCCTGTTCCTGGCGGTGGTGATCGGTACTTCGCTGGTGGTCGCGTCCGGATGCGTGTTCAACAACTGCATCGACCGTGACATCGACCACAAGATGGAGCGCACCAAGAACCGCGTCATGGTGCAGGGCGGCATGTCGCTGCCCCTCGCGCTGATCTACGCCACCCTGCTCGGGGTGGCGGGTTTCAGCTTGCTGTATGTTCAGGCCAACCCGCTGTCGGCGTTCTGCGCGCTGATCGGCTTCATCGTCTACGTCGGTTTCTACAGCCTGTGGCTGAAGCGTAAATCGGTGCACGGCACCTTGGTCGGCAGCCTGTCCGGTGCCATGCCTCCGGTGATCGGCTACTGCGCCGTCAGCAACAGCTTCGACCTGGCTGCGGTAACCCTGCTGGTGATGTTCAGCCTGTGGCAGATGCCGCACAGCTTTGCCATCGCGATCTTCCGCTTCAAGGATTACAGTGCTGCCAACATTCCGGTTCTGCCGGTGGCGCGCGGTGTTCTTGCGGCGAAGAAGCAGATCGTGCTGTACGTGCTGGCCTTCGTGCTCGCCACCTTGATGCTTACCCTCGGCGGTTACGCCGGCCTCGGCTACCTGGCCGTGGCGGCTGCCATGGGCCTGTACTGGCTGTACATGGCTTGGGGTGGCTACAAGGCCGAGGACGACAGCAAGTGGGCCCGTAAGGTATTCGGCTTCTCCATCCTCACCGTCACTGCCCTGAGCGTGATGATGGGTGTGGACAGCCAGACCGCTGCGGACGTGCTGATGACTTACGCACGCTGATACTGCTGCCTGTTTCACGAAAACCCCGGCCATGTGCCGGGGTTTTTTTATGGGTGTTTTCCAGTGTCGGCCTCTTCGCGGATGAACCAGAGGCCAGTCCTGAAACATAGATTTCGTATTTTCAAAAAATACGTCTGAAAAAATATATATAAACAGGAAATCTTCCTTTACAGATATCCTGTTTCGGCATTATCTTCTGATTCAGGCCGCCACATCGGCCAGCGTCGCTCGGACGGTTCCGGGCGCTTACGTACTCAGAGGAAGCCATGGCCATCCCAGGTTCGCCGCGCCGCTTTGCGCGCATCGATCGTCTCCCCCCATACGTCTTCAACATCACTGCCGAACTCAAGATGGCTGCCCGCCGCCGTGGCGAGGACATCATCGACCTGAGCATGGGCAACCCCGATGGCGCCACCCCGCCGCACATCGTCGAGAAGCTGGTGCAGGTTGCCCAGCGTGAAGACACCCACGGCTACTCCACCTCTCGTGGCATTCCGCGCCTGCGTCGGGCCATTTCCAACTGGTACAAGGAACGCTACGAGGTCGACATCGACCCGGAAAGCGAAGCCATTGTCACCATTGGCTCCAAAGAAGGCCTGGCCCACCTGATGCTGGCCACCCTTGACCAGGGCGACACGGTGCTGGTGCCCAACCCCAGCTACCCGATCCACATCTACGGTGCGGTCATTGCCGGCGCTCAGGTGCGTTCGGTACCACTGGTGCCGGGTGTGGACTTCTTCAACGAACTCGAACGGGCCATCCGCGAGTCGATTCCCAAGCCGAAGATGATGATTCTCGGTTTCCCGTCCAACCCCACCGCCCAGTGCGTGGAGCTGGACTTCTTCGAGCGCGTGGTGGCCCTGGCCAAGCAGTACAACGTGCTGGTGGTACACGACCTGGCTTACGCCGACATCGTCTACGACGGTTGGAAGGCCCCGTCGATCATGCAGGTGCCTGGTGCCAAGGACATTGCGGTGGAATTCTTCACCCTGTCCAAGAGCTACAACATGGCAGGCTGGCGGATCGGCTTCATGGTCGGCAACCCCGAATTGGTCAACGCCCTGGCGCGGATCAAGAGTTACCACGACTACGGCACCTTCACCCCGCTGCAGGTGGCAGCCATCGCTGCGCTGGAGGGCGACCAGCAGTGTGTACGCGACATTGCCGAGCAGTACCGCCAGCGCCGCAACCTGTTGGTGAAAGGTCTGCACGAGCTGGGCTGGATGGTCGAGAACCCCAAGGCATCGATGTATGTGTGGGCGAAGATCCCCGAGCAATACGCGCACCTGGGTTCGCTGGAGTTTTCCAAGAAGCTGCTGGCCGAGGCCAAGGTCTGCGTCTCGCCGGGGATCGGCTTTGGTGACTATGGCGATGACCATGTGCGCTTCGCCCTGATCGAGAACCAGGACCGTATTCGCCAGGCCATTCGCGGGATCCGGCAGATGTTCCGGGCTGACGGGCTGACCAACAAGTAATTTTCAGGGGGCCGCTTTGCGGCCCCCTTTCTTCAGGTGAGAGCTTTCCGCCTGCATTCCATCGATCTGCCTACCTATCTTCAGCACTCATTTCTCACCACAGAGATCTACGAATGAGTGTCTTCACCGCCTATTTCTGCGGCACCGGCTCCCACCGCTTCGACGATACCAACCCCAACTTCTGGAACGGCGAGCTGGTCTCGACCCTGGCCAGCAACGACCAGGGCCGCGAATTCGCCCACTGGATCGCCGTAGACGGCCCTGGCAGCGGCAACCTGCAGGATGACAACCTGTTCGTCGAGCCCGGCGGCTACTTCAACTGGACGGGCCAGCTGTTCGGACGCGGCTGGGAAGAGAACGTCAACCATGTGCTGCAGGTGATCAGAGGGGAGAGCAGCTGGCAGCGCACCAAACTCAGCGAAGAGGATTACGAGCGGCTGAAGAGCGCCGGCGTACCCATCCCGGACCCTTCCTCCACAGCCTCCTGGTTCTGGCGCACTTACGACTACGGCGAGCGCCACCCAACCCCGCAGGAACTGCAAGAGCGCATCATCAGCATGTTCCGCAAACCACGCATTCCAACCCAGGTCAACCTGGTCGGCTGGAGCAGGGGAGGAATCAGTTGCCACATGCTGGCCAATGCCATGGCGCAAGACCCTGTACTGCGCGCCATCCCGGTGAACATATTTGCCATCGACCCGGTGCCTGGGGTCGGCAATGTGCAAACCGAGCGCGTCACTTTGGCTGATAACGTCAAAGAGTACGTCGGCTTCTACTCGCGGGATGAGCGGTCCAAAGGGTTTGCCTGCGTGATCCCGTCAATTGCCAGTGGCACGCGGATCTGCGTTTACCCGATGCCGGGGCGCCATGCCACGCTGGTGGGTAATGCATCCGGCGATGGTGCGAGCGACGGCAAAGTGCTCAAGGAACCGGGGCTGATCGTTCGCCATCTCGCCGAAGTCTGCCTGACCCGTTGGGGTGTTCAGCTGGGCAAGCGGCTGGCCTTGAACGACACGCAACTGATGGCGTACCACCAGGCCATGGCCGCTGCCGAGGGGCAGTACCAAGCCATGCGAAGTAAGTCGTACACCGTACTGACCGAGGGTGACAAGCACGACCGGTTGGTACATTGCGGCGAGACCCGCACGGGTTTCAGCAAGGTGTGTGGTGATGACTACGATCCGATCGAGGGCCTAGCCCTGCAGCGTTGGGATACCACGACCTACAAGGCACTGCGATAAATGAAACGGGCGGCCGGATCAGTGGCAATTTTTTTTGCAGGCGCCCTCTATCCAGCCGCCCCGGATTCGATTGAAAATGGCGCAGCGGGCCAGCCCCGATAACAACAACCTTCCCTCCGTGACATCATGTCTGAATATAACCCTTGCCTTGACTGCGGCGCCTGCTGCGGGTACTTCCGTGTGTCCTTCTTCTGGGGCGAATGCCAGTCTGCCGGGGGCGTTGTGCCGGATGACCTGGTGGTGCAGATCAACCCCACCCGCGTTGCTATGATCGGCACCGATGCCAAGCCATGCCGCTGCGTCAGCCTTGATGGCGAGATCGGCAAGGAAGTGGCTTGTACCATTTATGCCAACCGTTCCAGCCCTTGCCGTGAGTTCGAGGCGTCGTGGGAAGGCGGGGTGCACAACCCAAGCTGCGACGATGCACGGGCGGCGTATGGGCTGCCACCGCTCACGCCGCCAGGGGCCAACGAGCCGCATTGGCCGGATGATGGCGCTGAGGTGGCCTGATACTGCAAGGTTGCCAGTAACGGCTGGCATGTGCATGTCGGAACGTTTGCGGGGATTTTGAAATCGAGCGCCGCCCGCGCGACGCTCGATCTCTGCATCACCAAAAGACCCAAGCCATGCCCATCCACCCCCGCATGTAGTTAAACTGTCATCTCCCCAGCAATGGACAGGAGATCCGGCGTGACCCCACCCCGCAGTTTCCCCAGTGACCTCTGCCTCGACAGCCCGCGCCTGCAATTGCGCCCCATGCGCCATGCCGATGCCGCGCAGTGGCTGGCGATCATGGCCGACCCCGAGGTCATGCGTTATTGGCACCATGCCCCCTGGCAAGACCTGGCCGAGGCCGAAAGCGCTCT
>NZ_BCBQ01000123.1:0-14651 GCF_001320885.1 Pseudomonas sp. NBRC 111140 | reverse complement strand
GGGGGGGGTTCAATCGGGATGGTGGCGGGGCGATATGAGAGGGGGGGGATGGCACTGGCTTTGCCGGTGTTCGCGGCTGAAGCCGCTCCCACTGGACCGTGCTTGGCCCGGGCTTGCGCTGTACCTGTGTAGGAGCGGCCTTGTGTCGCGATCGGGCTGCGAAGCAGCCCCAGGGTGTCAGCGTGGGTGCATAAATCGTGGGGCCGCTTTGCGGCCCGATCGCGACACAAGGCCGCTCCTACAAAGGTGAAGGTGCCAGCCTTCAGATGCTGCGGGGGCGGGTGACGCGGTCTACTAGGTAGACCAGGCCGTGGTAGTCGATGCCGCTGTGGCTCGACAGGCCGATTTCGCAGGTGCGGCTGGTGGAGATGCCTTCGCTGCAATACTGCACGGCATCTTTCAGGCTGCGCAGCGAATGGGCGTTCAGCTCGGGGGTGGTGAAGCCTTTGTCGCCGGCAAAGCCGCAGCAATGAATGCCTTCGGGGATGACCACCTGTTTGCTGCAACGCCGCGCCAGGTCGATCAGCGCCTGGCTTTCACCCAGATGCTGGGTGCTGCAGGTCACGTGCACGGCTACGGGTTCGTCCTGGGGGGTGAATTCCAGGCGGTCGAGCAGGTGGGTGCGAATGAAGCGCACCGGGTCGTACAGGTCCAGCCGGGTGTCGCCCAGGTCTTGCACCAGGCGCAGGGTGCAGGGGCTGGTGTCGCAGTAGATCGGGTCGAGGCCGCCACGGCTGGCGTGCAACAGGGCGTTGATCAGTTCCTGGCGCTTGTGTTCGGCCTGCTCGGGGTAGCCCTTGGAGGCGAACGGCTGGCCGCAGCACAAGCTGTCGGCGTTGTCGGGGAACACCACTTGGTAGCCGGCCTTTTCCAGCAGGGCGCGGGTTTTGTCCAGCAGCGAGCTTTGTTCGCGGTCGACGTAGGCCGGGCCCATCACCCGTGAAACGCAGGCCGCCAGGTACACCACGCGGGGGCGGGCATCGTTGCTGGCCGGGCCGAAGCTGATCGGGCGCAGCGGTTGCGGCATGGCCGGGGTCCACTGTGGCAGGCGGCCTTTGCTGGCTTTGCTCAGCGAGGCGCTCAAGCGGCCCAGGCGCGGGGCACCCAGCAGCTTGCGGGCGGTGTTGGCGGCAGTGAGTGTCAGGCGCGCACCGCTCAGGGCGGTGTGGAAATGTTCGGCCAGCCAGTCGGCGGTTTTTTTGTGGTCGGCGGCCTGGCTACGCAGTTTCTTCACCAGTTCGCCGGTGTTGATGCCGACCGGGCAGCGCTGGGCACATAGGCCAGTGGCGGCGCAGGTGTCGATGCCCTGGTACTGGTAGGTCTGCATCAGTTCGCGGGTGTCGATGCCGGCGCGTTGCTTGGCCTTGATGTCACGCCACATGACGATGCGCTGGCGTGGGCTGAGGGTCAGGCCCTTGGACGGGCACACCGGTTCGCAGAAGCCGCATTCGATGCACTTGTCGACGATTTCGTCGGCGGCAGGCAGTGGCTTGAGGTTTTTCAGGTGGATGTCCGGGTCTTCGCTCAGCACCACGTCGGGGTTGAGAATGCCGTTGGGGTCGAGCAGGCGCTTGAGCTGCCACATCAGCTGGTAGGCGTCATGGCCCCATTCCAGCTCCACGAACGGCGCCATGTTGCGCCCGGTGCCGTGCTCGGCCTTGAGCGAGCCACCGAACTCCACCGCCACCAGTTGCGCCACGTCGTCCATGAACGCCTGGTAACGGGCGACTTCTTCGGCGCTGTTGAAGCCCTGGGTGAAGACGAAGTGCAGGTTGCCTTCCAGTGCATGGCCGAAAATGATCGCTTCGTCATAGCGGTGCTTGTCGAACAGCTGGATCAGGCGGTTGACGCCTTCGGCCAGCTGTTCGACGGGGAAGGTGACGTCTTCGATGATGACTGTGGTGCCGGTCTGACGCACAGCGCCGACAGCGGGGAAGGTGTCCTTGCGGATTTTCCACAGCTGGTTGTACACGGCCGGGTCTTCGCTGAAGTCCACCTGTTGTTCCAGTGGGTAGTCGGCGATCGAGGCCATCACCTGTTGCAGTTGCTCGTGCAGCAGGCTTTGGCTGGCGGCGCGGGACTCGATCAGCAAGGCGCAGGCGTTGTCCGACAGGCCTTTTACCCACAGCGGCATGCCAGGCATGTTCTGCACCGAGCGCAGGCTGCGGCGGTCGAGCAGTTCCACGGCTGAGACTGGCTGGTGCTTGAGCACGGTCACCGCGCGGCAGCAGCTTTCGACGCTGGGGAACACCAGCAGGGCGCTGGCCTTGTGCGGGTGGTCGGGCACAGTGTCGTAGGTGACGGCGCTGATGAAGCCCAGGGTGCCTTCGGAGCCAACCAGCAGGTGTTGCAGGATATCCAGCGGCTGGTCGTAGTCCACCAGTGCGTTCAGTGACAGGCCGGTGGTGTTCTTCAGCCGGTATTTGTGTCGGATGCGTTCGGCCAGCGCGGTGTTGGCGCGGGTTTCGCGGCCCAGGCGGGCCAGCGCCTCCAGCAGCTCGGCGTGGCTGGTTTCGAAGGCGGCCACGCTGGCCGGGTCTTCGCTGTCCAGGCGGGTGCCGTCGGCCAGCACCAGGCGCAGGCCGGCCAGGGTGTGGTAGGTGTTCTGCGCGGTGCCGCAGCACATGCCACTGGCGTTGTTGGCGACGATGCCGCCGATCTTGCAGGCGTTGATCGAGGCCGGGTCCGGGCCGATCTTGCGGCCGAAGGGGGCCAGCCAGGCGTTGGCCTGGGCGCCGATCACGCCAGGTTGCAGGCGGATCTGCTCGCCTTGGCCGCGGATTTCCTTACCCCCCCAGCTGTCGCCGAGTACGATCAGCACCGAGTCAGTGATGGCCTGGCCGGACAGGCTGGTGCCGGCGGCGCGGAAGGTGACCGGCACCCGCTCGCGCTGGGCCAGTTTGATCAGGCCGACCACTTCGTCCTCGGACTCGACGCGTACCACCAGCTTGGGGATCAACCGGTAGAAGCTGGCGTCGGTGCCGAAGGCCAGGGTGGAAGTGGGGTCGTCGAAGCGGCGTTCGGCGGGTATCAGGCGCTCGGCATCACGCAGGAACGCGGCGGGCAGGCTCATGCAATCTCCTCGCGGGGCTGTGGCGTCTGTGCGTCACATGCCCCGGGTCAATCAGGCGGTCGTTCTTGCAGGCGGTCAGGCGCCCAGTTCGCGTACCAGCGAGTCGCGGGTGATCTCGCTGATCGACTTGGCACCGGTCAGCACCATGGCCACGCGCATTTCTTTCTCGAACAGCTCCAGCAGGTTCTTCACGCCAGCCTGGCCATGCACGGCAAGGGCGTAGAGGAAGGCGCGGCCGATCAAGACGGTGTCGGCGCCCAAGGCGATCATGCGCACCACGTCGAGGCCGCTGCGAATGCCGGAGTCGGCCAGAATCTTGAGGTCGCCCTTGACCGCGTCGGCAATCGCCGGAAGGGCGCGGGCACTGGACAGCACGCCGTCGAGCTGACGCCCGCCGTGGTTGGACACGACGATACCGTCGGCACCGAACTTGACCGCATCGCGGGCGTCGTCGGCGTCGAGGATGCCCTTGATGATCATCGGGCCGTCCCAGTACTCACGAATCCATTCCAGGTCTTTCCAGGAAATGGATGGGTCGAAGTTGTTACCCAGCCAGCCGATGTAGTCGGCAAGGCCGGTTGGGTTGCCACGGTATTTGGAAATGTTGCCCAGGTCATGCGGGCGGCCCATCACGCCGACATCCCATGCCCACTCTGGGTGGGTCATGGCTTGCAGCACGCGGCGCAGCGGGCCGTTCTTGCCGCTCATGCCGGAGTGGGCGTCGCGGTAGCGGGCGCCGGGCACTGGCATGTCGACGGTGAATACCAGGGTCTTGACCCCGGCAGCCTTGGCCCGCTCCAGGGCGTTACGCATGAAGCCGCGGTCCTTGAGCACATACAGCTGGAACCACATCGGCCGGTCGATGGCGGGCGCCACTTCTTCGATCGGGCACACCGACACCGTGGACATGGTGAACGGGATGCCATGGGCGGCCGCCGCACGCGCCGCCTGCACTTCGCCACGGCGGGCGTACATGCCGGTGAGGCCGACCGGGGCCAGGGCCACCGGCATGCTCAGGGTTTCGTCGAACAGGCGGGTGGAAAGGCTGAGCTCGGACATGTTGTTCAGCACGCGCTGGCGCAGGGCAATGCTGGCCAGGTCCGAGACGTTGTGGCGCAGGGTGTGCTCGGCGTAGGCGCCGCCATCGGCGTAGTGGAACAGGAAGGGAGGCAGCTTGCGTTGGGCCGCGGCGCGATAGTCGGTAGAGGCAGAAATGATCATGGATTCTCGCAGCGTTGCTTGTGGGGAGTGCCGGGCGCGCGATGGCGCCCGGCCCCTTTCACTTTAGTGATGAACCAGCATGCCGGTCAGCCAGTAAGCCTGGATCAGGGTGATCAGGCCGACGATGGTGGCGAAGAACAGGCTGTGCTTGACGGTGAAGCGGAACAGGTCCGATTCCTTGCCCACCAGGCCGGTGGCGGCGCAGGCCACGGCGATCGATTGCGGCGAGATCATCTTGCCGGTCACGCCGCCGCTGGTGTTGGCCGCTACCAGCAGGGTGTCGTTGACCCCGATCTGGTGCGCGGTGGTGGCCTGCAGCGAGCTGAACAGGGCGTTGGACGAGGTGTCCGAGCCAGTCAGGAACACGCCCAGCCAGCCGAGGAACGGCGAGAAGAACGGGAATGCAGCGCCGGTGCCGGCCAGCACCAGGGCCATGGTCGAGGACATGCCGGAGTAGTTGGTGACGAAGGCGAAGGCCAGCACCATGCCGATCGACAGAATCGGCCAGCGCAGTTCCCAGAAGGTTTCTTTGAAAGTGGTAAGACCAGTTTTGAAGTTGATCTTCAGCACCGCCATGGAGATCAGTGCCGAGAGGAAGATCGCGGTGCCGGTGGCGGAGATCGGGTCGAGCTTGAACACCGCAGGCATGGCGGTCGGCGCGGCAACGATCGGTGCGGTCTTGATCACCAGCTGGTCGAGGTGTGGGATGGCGAAGTTGAACACGAAGTTGTACATCGCGCCGCCTGGGGCGAACGCTGCCTTGAACGGCTTCAGGGTCCAGATGGTGACCAGTACGGTCAGGATCAGGAACGGCGACCAGGCCTTGAAGATCTCGCCAAAGCTGTACGGGCTAGGCTGGCTGCCGCTTGGCTGCACCACGGCGGCGCCGACGCTGCCCTTGGCTTCGCTGAACGAACGCTTGGGCTGCCAGACCTTCAGGAACAGGGTGAGGCAGATCAGGCTGGCCAGTGCCGAGGTGATGTCTGGCAGCTCTGGGCCGATGAAGTTCGAAGTGAAGTACTGGGTGACGGCGAAGCTCAGGCCGGCGACCAGCGCGGCAGGCCAGGTTTCCTTCACGCCGCGCAGGCCGTCCATCATGAACACCAGCCAGAACGGCACGAACAGCGACAGCAGTGGCAGCTGGCGGCCGGTCATGGCGCCGATGTGGAAGGCGTCGATGCCGGTGACCTGGCCGGCCACGATGATCGGGATGCCCAGGGCGCCGAAGGCCACCGGTGCGGTATTGGCGATCAGGCACAGGCCGGCGGCGTACAGCGGGTTGAAGCCCAGGCCCACCAGCAGCGCGGCAGTGATTGCCACCGGTGCGCCGAAGCCTGCCGCGCCTTCCAGGAAGGCACCGAAGCAGAAGCCGATCAGCAGCACTTGCAGGCGCTGGTCGTCGGTAATCGACAGCACCGAGCTGCGGATCACCTCGAACTGGCCGCTCTTGACCGTGAGTTTGTACAGGAACACCGCGGCAACGATGATCCAGGCAATGGGCCAGAGGCCGTAGAGGAAGCCGTAACCTGCGGCGGCGAAGGCCATGTCGACAGGCATCTGGAAGGCGAAGATGGCCACCAGGATCGACAGCGCGAGGGTGATGCTACCGGCTACGTGGCCCTTGAGGCGGAACACGGCGAGGGCCAGGAAGAAGAACACGATGGGGATGACCGCCGCCAGTGCGGACAGGCCAAGACTACCAAGCGGGCTATAGAGTTGTTGCCAGGTTTGCATATGGGGTGGCCCCTAATTGTTGTTGGTCAGCACTGGCATTGGATAATTGGTAAGACCAATTTACAATGGCTGGTCGCTAGGTTAAAAGCGCTGTCGTGGGTGTGTCAATTTGTCCTGCGCAAAACTTTGGTCGCGTGCCGATGAGCGGGCACCTGATGCGCTGGGAAAATCGCGGCTTGATGGGTGTGTGCGCGTCCTGGATCGGCGAGAATAGGCGCCCCCTGAAATCTGCCGGGGGTTTGTGGAGAGCATGTGATGGTTTTTGATCAGGTCCGCCAACGGCGCCTGTCCGACGACATTGTCGATCGGTTGGAAGGGATGATTCTGGAAGGCACGCTGACCTCGGGGCAGCGGCTGCCGGCCGAGCGCGTCCTTGCCGAGCAATTTGGTGTGTCCCGCCCGTCACTGCGTGAGGCGATCCAGAAGCTGGTGGCCAAAGGGCTGCTGGTCAGCCGTCAGGGCGGGGGCAATTTTGTTGCCGAGTCGCTGGGGTCCACCTTCAGCGACCCGTTGCTGCAGCTGCTCGAGCACAGTGCCGAAGCGCAGCGTGACCTGCTCGAATTCCGCCATACCCTGGAGGCGTCGTGTGCCTTCTATGCCGCCCAACGAGCCACCGAGCCTGACCGAGCACGGCTGAAGGCGGCCTTCGATGTGTTGCAGGACTGCTATGCCAGGGTCGACGAAGTGACCCGGGCGGAGGAGGGCGCGGCGGATGCACGCTTCCACCTGGCGATTGCCGAGGCCAGCCATAACGCAGTGTTGCTGCATACCATTCGGGGGTTGTTCGACCTGCTCAAGCGCAACGTGGTGACTAACATTGGCGGCATGTACCAGCAGCGCACCGAAACCCGGGACATGCTGATCAGTCAGCACCGGGAGCTGTACCTGGCGATTGTCGAGGGCAGGGCGGAGGATGCGCGCGAGGTGTCCAGCCGGCACATTCTGTATGTGCAGGAGGTGCTGCAAGAGGCGCACGAAGAGGCGCAGCGGGTGGCGCGGGCAGAGCGGCGTAGCGGGCGTTGAGATTTGTGGTGGCAGTGCTGGCCTCTTCGCGGGTGAACCCGCTCCCACAGGGTTCTCACAGCCTTCAAGGGCAGTGATATACCTGTGGGAGCGGTTTTACCCGCGAAGAGGGCCGAACAGGCGAAAGAAGATCTAGTCTTCCTTGCCCTTGTTCCGCACAGCCCGCTGCAGCTCGCGGTTGGAGTCGCGCTCGCGCATGGTGTCGCGCTTGTCGAACTCCTTCTTGCCCTTGCCCAGTGCGATTTCGCACTTGATCAGGTGCTTGCTCCAGTACAGCGCCAAGGCCACGCAGGTGTAGCCTTTTTGCGCCACGGCCGCTTCCAGGCGCTCAAGCTCGCGCTTGTTCAGCAGCAGCTTGCGGGTGCGGATGGGGTCGGCGATGACGTGGGTGCTGGCGGTGGTCAGCGGGGTGATGTGGCTGCCGAACAGCCAGGCTTCACCGTCCTTGAGCAGCACGTAGCTGTCGGTCAGGTGCGCCTTGCCAGCTCGCAGGCTTTTTACTTCCCAGCCGGACAGGACCAGCCCGGCCTCGAACTTGTGTTCGATGAAGTAATCGTGTCGCGCTTTCTTGTTTTGCGCGATGGTCCCGGTCGGATGTTTTTTTTGCTTAGCCATAGGGGCGGCATTATAGGCAAGTCCGCGCGTCGTCCGCTATGGGATTTCGGTGTGCTTGAGCCACCGGAATGAATACCGGACAATACAACCCCTGTCATACGCACAGAACCTGTTTTCGGCACGCTGCGAAGCGCCGCCACCCAGCCTTGGAAGTGACGCCTGGATGACTACCCATATTCAACGCTCCGCCCTGCTGCCATACCCCGCCCAGGCGCTCTACGATCTGGTCAACGATGTGGCCAGCTACCCTGAGTTTCTGCCGTGGTGCTCGGCCTCGACGGTGATCGAAGCCAGTGACACGCACATGCGGGCCAAGCTCGAAGTGGCCAAGGGCGGCATGAGCCAGCACTTCGTCACGCGAAATGTGCTGGTGCCAGGGCAGTCCATCGAGATGAACCTCGAAGAGGGGCCATTCACTCAGCTGCATGGTGTGTGGGTGTTCAAACCGCTGGGTGAAAAAGCCTGCAAGATCAGCCTGGACCTGTCCTTCGATTATGCCGGGCCGATCGTGCGTGCCACGTTGGGGCCGCTGTTCAACCAGGCAGCCAACACCCTGGTCGACGCCTTCTGCCAGCGCGCCAAGCAATTGCATGCCTGACGGATAAGGCGCAAAAAAAAGCCCGGACCAGGTCCGGGCTTTTTTGTATCTGCTGTGCGATTACCGGGTTTCCAGTGGTGCTGGCGTCGGGACTGGGGTGGTCTCGATGGTATCGATTTCGCGCTGGATGGACTCTTCGGTCGAACCAGGCTTGGCTGGTTTTTCCACCGGCTGTGGTGCCGGCTGTTCGGCCTGGCCTGGCTCGGTGGCTGGGCTGACGGTGGTGTCGCTGCTGCCGCCGAGGATTTCCTGGTCGCGGCTTACGCCCGGCATGAAGTCGCCAGACAGGCTGACCAGTTGGTCGCTTTCGTTGAAGAAGATGCTCATGCGCTCTTGCTGGCGTTTACCGCCACCAGGCTGCAGGCTGTACAGGTAATCCCAACGGTTGGTGTTGAAGGTATCCTGAATCAGCGGGTTGCCCATGATAAACCTTACTTGCCGTCGGGTCATTCCCGGGCGTAATTGGTCTATCATGTCTTGCGTGACGACATTGCCCTGCTGGATGTCGATTTTGTAAACCCCGGGAAACGAGCAACCGGCGAGTGCGAGCAGTCCCACTAGGGTGAGGCTGGTTAGCAAGAGCTTGGTGTTTTGCATCGGTGGGCGACTTCCACTATCTTGGCTGGACAACGTAAACCCCGATCATACCCGTATTAAGAGAAGCTGCGAAGCAGCATCGGCGAGAAAGCTGACCATGGTTGAAAATAGCGAATTGCGCAAAGCCGGTCTCAAGGTGACCCTGCCTCGAGTAAAGATCCTTCAGATGCTCGACTCTACCGAGCAGCGTCACATGAGTGCAGAGGATGTCTACAAGGCGCTGATGGAGGCTGGGGAAGATGTGGGCCTGGCCACCGTCTATCGCGTGCTGACTCAGTTCGAAGCGGCGGGTCTGGTGGTTCGCCACAACTTCGACGGCGGCCACGCGGTGTTCGAACTGGCCGATGGCGGTCACCACGACCATATGGTGAACGTGGATACCAGTGAAGTCATCGAGTTCATGGATGCCGAAATCGAGAAGCGCCAGCGCGAAATCGTGGCCGAGCATGGCTACGAGCTGGTGGACCACAATCTGGTCCTGTACGTGCGTAAGAAGAAGTAACGATTTATATCGTTATGAATAGCAAAGGCGACCTTCGGGTCGCCTTTGTGCTTTCTGAGGGTCTTAAGGCAACGCAGGTCGCTTTCACAACAACAGCATTGGCCTGGTAGAGCAGCATCAAGCCTTGCCGGAAACCACCATCTTGCGCGCATGCGCCAAGGACTCTTTGGTCAGGTCGATGCCGCCCAGCATCCGCGCCACTTCTTCTACCCGCTCACGTTTGCCCAGGCTGGCCACGGCGGTGTGGGTGGTATCACTGTTGCGCACCTTGTGTACGAACAGGTGATGATGCCCTTGTGCTGCTACCTGTGGCAGGTGTGTCACGGTCAGCACCTGGCCACGCTCGCCCAGGCGACGCAGCAATTGGCCGACGATTTCGGCAGTGGGGCCGCCGATACCCACGTCGACTTCGTCGAATACCAGGGTCGGGATGCGCGAGGTCTGTGCCGTGATCACCTGGATCGCCAGGCTGATACGCGACAGTTCGCCGCCCGAGGCCACCTTCGCCAGGCCTTTGAGTGGTTGGCCGGGGTTTGCGCTGACCAGCAGCTCGATCTGCTCCAGGCCATGGGGTGAGAGGTCGGAGCCCTCGTTAGGTGTCAGCTCGATGCAGAAGCGACCGCCAGGCATGCCCAGGCGCTGGATTTCCTGTTCGACGGCGCCCGC
The DNA here is from genome assembly GCF_001320885.1 of Pseudomonas sp. NBRC 111140. Taxonomy (NCBI): domain Bacteria; kingdom Pseudomonadati; phylum Pseudomonadota; class Gammaproteobacteria; order Pseudomonadales; family Pseudomonadaceae; genus Pseudomonas; species Pseudomonas sp. NBRC 111140. The sequence goes on along the minus strand of NZ_BCBQ01000123.1, from coordinate 4,622 downwards.
CAGTTGCTGGGCTGCCTGCTGACGCAGGCCGCTGAGTTCGCGGGCCTTCTCTTTATAGTGCTGGGCGAAGGCGGCAAGCTCTTCACCCAGGCGCTCGATCGACTCGTCACTGGCGTTAAGGCCTTCGATTTCTTCCATCAGCCGTTGCTGCAGGTGAGGCAGTTCGGTGGGGTGCACGCGGTGTTTGCGCGCCAGCGTATAGAGGGTGTCGAGGCGCTCTTCCAAGGCCTGCAGGCGCATCGGGTCGGCATCGAAGTTGTCGAGGAAGCGGTTGAGTTCGCCCACGGCTTCCTCGACCTGGATTTGCGCGCTGGCGATCAGGTTGGCTGCTTCGCCCAGTGCCTTGGGTGAGTTGGTGGCGGCACCCAGACGATTGAGGCAGGAGGTGAGGGCACTGAGCACGTTGCCCGAGTCGCTCTCGCTGCACTGGTCGATGACCTGGCGACAGATGCCGAACAGGGCTTCGGCGCTGGTCAGGTTCTTGTGCTCCTGTTCCAGCTGCTCCAGTTCGTGCTCGCCAAGGCCCAGGTTGTCCAGTTCTTCCAGTTGGTAGCTGAGCAGTTGGTGGCGGGCGCGCTGCTCGTCGCCGGAATTGGACAGGCGCTCCAGCTCCAGGCGGGTTTGGTTCCAGCGCTTGGCCGCCAGCTGTACCTGGCGGGCCAGGTCGACCGCGCCTGCATACTCGTCGAGCAAGCGGCGATGGGTGTCGGTCTTGAGCAGCGACTGGTGCTCGTGCTGGCTATGGATGTCGATCAGCAGTTCGCCCAGCGCTTTAAGGTCGCCAAGCGGGCAGGGCGTGCCGTTGATGTAGCCGCGGCTGCGGCCTTCGGCGGTGATCACCCGGCGCAGGATGCACAGGCCGTCGTTGTCCAGGTCGCGCTCGGTCAGCCAGGCATGCGCCTCGGGGATGTCCACCAGGTCGAAGGTGGCGAGGATGTCTGCCTTGTCGGTGCCGGGGCGCACCACGCCGCTGTCGGCCCGGTCGCCCAGGGCCAGGCCAAGGGCATCGAGCATGATCGATTTGCCGGCGCCGGTCTCGCCGGTGATGACAGACATGCCACGGGCGATTTCGAGGTCGAGGTGCTCGACGATGGCGTAATTGTGAATGGACAGGTGCACCAGCATGGGGCGGCTCCCGAAAGTCAGGTCTGGTTATTTATACAGTACTTTTTTCAGGCCTGCCAATGCCCCTTGGCAGATTCTGTTGCGGCCCTGAAAACCACCTTGCCCCTTGAAGCTGGTTTTTCAGGCCCCATATAGCCGGCAGACACGGCGAGCTTTGCTCGTACTACAGAAATTGCGGAGGAGAGAACCCATGGCTGACGATCAGCTGAACGAGAAAGACCTTAATGCCGAAGAAGCCGCTGCAGTGGATAACGGCGCCCGCGTTCAGGAGCTCGAGGAGCAGCTGGCCGCCGCCAAGGATCAGTCCCTGCGTGTCGCAGCAGAAGCGCAGAACAGCATTCGCCGCGCCGAGCAGGAAGTCGACAAGGCCCGCAAGTTCGCCCTCGAGAAATTCTCCAGCGACCTGCTGCCGGTGATCGACAGCCTGGAACTGGCCTTGGCTCACTCCAGCGCCGACGACGAGCACGTCAAGCAGATTCGTGAAGGCGTCGAGCTGACCCTGAAGATGTTCCAGGACACCCTCAAGCGCTACAACCTCGAAGCTGTCGACCCGCACGGTCAGCCGTTCAACCCTGAGCACCACCAGGCCATGGCCATGCAGGAAAACGCCGAAGTAGAGCCAAACAGCGTGCTGAACGTGTTCCAGAAAGGCTACCTGCTGAATGGCCGCCTGCTGCGCCCCGCCATGGTGGTGGTCAGCAAGGCGCCGGCTGCCCCGCAACCTTCTATCGACGAGAAGGCTTGAAATTAGTCCGGGCATCCCCATCTAGGTGTCAAGCGATCAAGTATTACCGCAGTTGGCCGAAGTAGCCGCTGCCGCCAAATTCAAGTTTCGGGAGAGTTAACATGGGCAAAATCATCGGTATCGACCTGGGGACCACCAACTCGTGCGTCTCCATTCTGGAAAACGGTAACGTCAAGGTCATCGAAAACGCCGAAGGCGCGCGTACTACCCCTTCGATCGTGGCTTATGCCAACGACGGCGAAATCCTGGTTGGCCAGTCGGCCAAGCGCCAGGCTGTGACCAACCCGCACAACACCCTGTTCGCAGTGAAGCGCCTGATTGGCCGCCGCTTCGAAGAAGAGGTCGTGCAGAAAGACATCAAGCTGGTGCCATACAAAATCGTCAAGGGCGGTAACGGCGACGCTTGGGTACAGGCCGGCGGCAAGGACATGGCGCCACCGCAAATCAGCGCCGAAGTGCTGAAAAAAATGAAGAAGACCGCCGAAGACTACCTCGGCGAGCCTGTCACCGAGGCGGTCATCACCGTTCCGGCCTACTTCAACGACAGCCAGCGCCAGGCCACCAAGGATGCCGGCCGCATCGCTGGTCTGGACGTCAAGCGCATCATCAACGAGCCGACCGCCGCTGCTCTGGCTTACGGCATGGACAAGGCCAAAGGCGACCACACCGTCATCGTTTATGACCTGGGTGGTGGTACCTTCGACGTTTCGGTCATCGAAATCGCCGAAGTCGACGGTGAGCATCAGTTCGAAGTACTGGCCACCAACGGCGACACCTTCCTGGGTGGCGAAGACTTCGACATGCGCCTGATCGACTACCTTGTCGACGAGTTCAAGAAAGAGTCCGGCATGGACCTGAAGAACGATCCGCTGGCCCTGCAGCGCCTGAAAGAAGCTGCCGAGAAAGCCAAGATCGAGCTGTCCTCGACTCAGTCGACCGACGTCAACCTGCCGTACATCACCGCAGATGCGACAGGTCCGAAGCACCTGAACGTGAAAATCTCCCGCGCCAAGCTGGAGTCGCTGGTAGAAGACCTGGTTCAACGTACCATCGAGCCTTGCCGCATCGCCCTGAAAGACGCCGGCATCGACGCCAGCAAGATCGACGACGTGATCCTGGTCGGTGGCCAGACCCGTATGCCGCTGGTGCAGAAAACCGTTGCTGACTTCTTCGGTAAAGAAGCGCGCAAGGACGTCAACCCGGACGAAGCAGTTGCCATGGGTGCTGCCATCCAGGGCGCGGTATTGGCCGGTGACGTGAAAGACGTACTGCTGCTGGACGTCAGCCCGCTGACCCTGGGTATCGAAACCATGGGTGGCGTGATGACCGCGCTGATCGAGAAGAACACCACCATCCCGACCAAAAAGTCGCAGGTGTTCTCGACCGCCGATGACAACCAGGGCGCCGTGACCATTCACGTGCTGCAGGGTGAGCGTAAGCAGGCTGCGCAGAACAAGTCGCTGGGCAAGTTTGACCTGGCTGACATTCCGCCAGCACCACGTGGCGTACCGCAGATCGAAGTGACCTTCGACATCGACGCCAACGGCATCCTGCACGTTGGCGCCAAAGACAAGGCCACCGGCAAGGCTCAGTCGATCGTGATCAAGGCCAACTCCGGTCTGTCGGACGAGGAAATCGAGCGCATGGTGCGTGACGCCGAGGCCAACGCCGAGGAAGACCGCAAGTTCGAAGAACTGGCCGCTGCCCGTAACCAGGGTGACGCGCTGGTGCACTCGACTCGCAAGATGGTCGTTGATGCCGGTGACAAGGTCACTGCTGAAGAGAAGACCGCGATCGAAGCTGCCGTGGTTGCCCTGGAAGCCGCTGTCAAAGGCGACGACAAGGCCGCAATCGACGCCAAGGTCGAAGAGCTGTCCAAAGTCTCTGCCCCGGTTGCCCAGAAGATGTACGCCGAGCAGTCGGCCGAACAGCCTCAGGGTGGCGCGCAGCAGGCCGAGCCGGAAGCCAAGCACGATGACGTGGTTGACGCCGAGTTCGAAGAAGTGAAAGGCGACGACAAGAAGTAATCGTTGCATGTTGTCGGCCAGTTCACCGGTGTTTGCCGGTGAACTGGTAGGATGTCGCCGCGCGGGGGCTTGCTCCCGCGTTGGCGTATCTGGAATTCGAGAATTTTTACAGCATCTGTCAGCGCTCCTTGGGGGTGGGCAGGTGTTGACGGCGCGGCGCAGATGCCTGACGCCTAACAAGGTGCAAATGACCTATGTCCAAGCGTGATTATTATGAGGTCCTGGGTGTCGAGCGCGGCGCCAGCGAAGCTGACCTCAAGAAGGCGTATCGCCGTCTGGCGATGAAGTATCACCCGGACCGCAACCCGGGCGATAAAGAGTCGGAAGACAAGTTCAAGGAGGCCAACGAGGCCTACGAAGTGCTGTCTGACGCGAGCAAGCGCGCGGCCTTCGACCAGTATGGCCACGCTGGCGTCGACCCAAGCATGGGTGGCGGCGGTGCCGGCTTCGGTGGCGCCAACTTCTCCGACATCTTCGGTGATGTGTTCAGCGATTTCTTCGGTGGCGGCCGCGGTGGCGGACGTGGCGGTGCCCAGCGCGGCAGCGACCTGCGCTACACCCTTGAACTGAACCTGGAAGAAGCGGTGCGCGGCACCACGGTCAGCATTCGCGTGCCTACCTTGGTCAACTGCCAGCCTTGCGACGGTTCTGGTGCCAAGAAGGGTTCGACCCCTTCGACCTGCCCGACCTGCGGCGGCATCGGCCAGGTGCGCATGCAGCAAGGC
>NZ_BCBQ01000122.1:0-14652 GCF_001320885.1 Pseudomonas sp. NBRC 111140 | reverse complement strand
AGACTTGCGCGGCAAGCGCGCAGCGATCTGGAAGGGCTCGTGGAGCCAGCAGTTGCTGTTCAGCGCGCTGGACAAGGCTGCCGTGCCGCGTGATGCCCTGGAGCTGCGCTACCTCAGTGCCCTGGACGCCTCGCATGCCCTGGATGGTGGCTCGGTGGACGTAATCGCCACCTGGGAGCCTTACGTCACCCAACAGGAGCGCCAAGGGGCGCGGGTGCTGGCCACGGCCGAAGGGCTGATCCCGGCACAGAGCTTCGTGGTGGCCAACGCCAAGGCGGTAGAGGCCAAGCGGGCGCAGATCAGCGATTTTCTCCAGCGCCTGAAAAAGGCCCGTGACTGGACCTTGAGCGACCCGGCGCATACCGAAGCCTATGCCGATGCCTGGGCCAAGCGCACCCGCGCCGACCGCGATATTGCCCGTGCCTGGTTTGCCCGTGCGCGCACCGATGTGGCACCGCTGAACCCGCAGGTGATCGTGGATGCGCAGAAAACCGTGGACTTCTTTGCCGGGCTGGGGCTGATCAAGGGATACCCGGCGGCGAGCCTGTTCGATACCTCGTTCGCGCCAGCGTTCGAGCATTGATTTCACCTGCGCTTGCGAGGAATGACCATGACCACCCGCAAAATCAAACTCGGCGCCCTGACCATGGGCTGTGGCGGCCCCGGCCGGCACAACCTGTGGCTGGACCCGGAGCTTCCGGCCGATGCCAGCGTCAATATCGACTGGTACATCGATATCGCCCGCCAGGCCGAGGCGGCGTTGTTCGACCTGATGTTCATCGTCGACAGCCAGTACATCACCCCCGGCTCACCGTCCCACTACCTCAACCGCCTGGAGCCGCTGACCCTGCTCTCGGCACTGGCGGTGACCACCCGCAATATCGGCCTGGTCGGCACCCTGACCACTTCCTACAACGAACCCTTCAACGTCGCCCGCCGCCTGGCCTCGCTGGACCTGATCAGCAAAGGCCGCGCCGGCTGGAACGTGGTGACCAGCGGTGACGCCGGCACTGCTGGCAACTATGGCCGAGACGAGCATTACGACTACGACACCCGTTACGCCCGGGCTCAGGAGCATGTAGCGGTGGTGCAGGGCCTGTGGCGGTCCTATGAGGACGGCGCGTTCCCGCGCAACCGCGCAACCGGGCAGTTTCTCGACCCTGGCCGTATGCACGCGCTGAACCACAAGGGCGAGCACTTCTCGGTCGTTGGGCCTTTGAATATCCAGCGTTCACCCCAAGGCCAGCCGGTGATCTTCCAGGCCGGCGACTCGCAGCAAGGCCGCGAGCTGGGGGCCGCCACGGCGGATGTCATCTTCACCCATGCCGCCAGCATCGAGCAGGGGCAGGCGTTTTACCGCGATGTGAAAGGCCGTGCGGCGCGGTTAGGCCGCGACCCGGAGCAATTGCTGGTTTTGCCCGGCGCCGAGGTCTACGTGGGCGACACCGACGAACACGCCCGCGAGATCGAGCGTCATTACCACCAGCAGGATCACAGCTTCGAACTGGCCCTCAAGGAGTTCGGGCGCAATTTTGGTTGGCATGACTTCAGCCAGTACGACCTTGACGCACCCTTCCCACAAGAAAGCCTGGAACAGGCGCGCAGCAGCTTTTTCACCAACGCCAAGCGCATCGCCGACCAGGCACGGGAGCAGGGCTTTAGCCTGCGACAGGCGGTGGAGTACGGGCGTAAGCTGCGCCCGGGCGCTTTCGTCGGCTCGGCTGAAACAGTCGCGGCAAAGATGGCCGAATGGTTCGAGGCGCGGGCGCTGGATGGCTTCAACATCTACATCGGCCACCCAGGGCAGTTCCGCCGGCTTACCCAGGAAGTAGTGCCCTTGCTGCAAGAACGCGGGGTATACCGCACTGCTTATGAAGGCACCACACTGCGCGAAAGCCTAGGCCTGGCGCTTCAGTGAATGCTCGAGGCCAGCTCGAAGATCGGCATATACATGAGGATCACGATCAGGCCGATCAGCAAGCCGATGAAGGTCATCAGCAGGGGTTCGAACAGTTTGACGAACCATTCCACCCAGCGGCCGATTTCCTGGTCATGGAAGTCGGCGCAGCGTTCCAGCATCTCGCCCAGGTTGCCCGACTGCTCGCCGGCCCGCAACAGGCGCAGCGATACCGGTGTAACCAGGTGCCCGGCCTCCAGTGCATCGGACAGGGGCAGCCCTTCGCCCACCCGCTGGCTGGCTTGCGCCAGGCCCTGCGCTGCTGCGCTGCCGAGCAGGCCGCGGGCCATCCCCATGGCGGTGAGGATGGGAATACCGCCTTGCAGCAGTATGCCCAGCGAGCGATAGAAGCGCGCCAGCTCGTACATCATCAGACGCTGGTGCAGTGCTGGCAGGCGCCGTAACTGGCAGGAGGCCCAATGCCGTACACGCGGATGACGCCGCAACAGCCAAAGCGCCGTGACCCCGCCGACGGTGCCCAGCGCCAGGGGCAATTGCTGGGCATGCAGGAACAGGCCGATCTGCATCAGCACCCGTGATAGCCAGGGCAGCTCGGTGCCCATGCCTTCGAATACCTGGCTGAAGCGCGGCACCACGTAGCCGAGCAGGAACAGCACCACGCCGCCTCCCACCAGCAACAGCAACAACGGGTAGACCGAGGCACCGACCAGTTTCTGCCGCACAAGGTCCAGGCGTTGGCGGTAGCTGATGTAGCGGGCGAGGGCGTCACCCAGCGCGCCGGTGCGCTCGCTGGACTGCACCAGCGCTACATACAGCGGCGGGAATACACGGGGTTGCTGGCCCAGGGCCTGGGACAGCGAGCGGCCTTCGTACAACTGGCGTACCAGTTCGGCCAGCACCTTGCGCGTTGCAGGCGAAGGGGCCTTTTCTGCCAGGCTTTCCAGTGCGTCGATCAGCGGCAGGCCGGCATTGAGCAGGGTCGACAATTCCTGGCTGAACAGCACCAGGTCAAACGCCGCTTCGCGGCGCCAGGCCATACCACGCAAGGAGCCGCCGCTGCCGCGCAGGCTGAGCACGCGCAGGCCCTGGTCTTCGGCCTGGCGGCGAGCCTGCTCGGCGTCTTCGGCGTCGATCTGCAACTGCACCACGCCCTGCCTGCCCAGGGCCTTGAGGCTGTAGCGCATGGTTGTTCTCCTCACTGCCAACTGGTGATTTCGGCGTTTTCCCCATCGCCACCCGGCTGGCCGTCCTTGCCCATCGACAGCAGGTCGTACTCACCGCCGTTCTCGCCGGGTTGCCGGTAGATGTAGGGGCGGCCCCACGGGTCTTGCGGCACAGCCTTCTGCAGGTAGGGGCCGGTCCAGCGCGTCTCGCCACTGGGGGCAACCACCAGTGCCTGCAAGCCTTGCTCACTGTTGGGGTAGTGGCCGACCTCCAGACGGTACAGGTCCAGGGCTTTGCTCAGCCCCTCGATCTGCGCTCGCGCCACTTTGGCTTCGGAGCGGCCCAGTTGGCTGAAGTATTTGGGCGCGACAATGCCGGCCAGCAGGCCGAGCACCACCAGTACCACCAGGAGTTCAAGCAGGGTGAAGCCACGTTGCGGGTTGGTTCTGCGCTGCATGGTGAAGCCCTCCACTGCATGGGGACACGTGTGGGCAGGCACCATGCAACAGCCGTGCACGTCTGCCTCGGGGCCTTGCGCCATGCGGCACAGGAAGCGGCACAGTGCTTGCGTCGTGGTCATCGTCCACGGGTTTTCCGGGGCATTTTCCCCACATTGGGGGCCACGACGAAGAGGCGACCGACATGCGTGGACTCATCCTCGGTTTGATCTGGCTGGCGGCAGGTACTGCCCAGGCCGATATGTACATCTCAATCGATGCCAAGGGTGGCTATGTACTGACTAACGTCCATCGACCAGGGCGCCACTATGAGAAGGTAATCGCCGAGCCGCTGGCGCAGGGCGGGCCGGCCAATGCGCAGATGATCACGGGTCGCCCTTACGCCGAGGTGGTGGCGACGGCGGCGCGCATTCACAATGTGCCGCCGGCGCTGCTGCATGCACTGATCAAGGCCGAGTCCGGGTACAACCCCAAGGCCCGATCGCGGGCGGGGGCGGTGGGGTTGATGCAATTGATGCCGGATACCGCCCGAGAAATGGGTGTGGAAGACCGCCTGGACCCGGAAGACAACGTGCAGGGCGGGGCACGCTACATCAAGCAGATGCTCACGCTGTTCGACAACGACATCACTTTGGCCGTGGCGGCCTACAACGCCGGACCGGATGCCGTATTGCGAAGGGGGGCCGTGCCGCCGTTCGCCGAGACACGGCGTTATGTGCCCACAGTACTGCGGGAATACCGCAAGTTGCAGGGGTTGGCAGCTGATTCGCCTTTGTAGTTAGCCTGCACAGTACGCACCTCCCAACTACCCTTCGGCAGATGCTATTAATTTAATACCATAGTTTCCCCAAGTCTGGGCTATAACCTTCTGAAGGTGCCCAGCAGTGGAGTCCACCATGGACCTCGCCCCTCGTTCCGACGCTCTTGACGTGCCCGCCGGTAGCGAACTTGCTGCCCCGCACAAGCCGTTCAACTTGCTGCGCTGGTACGCCTGGGTCAGCCTGGCCATCATCCTGTCGGTGGCCGCTGGGCTGGGGCTGATTTCAAGCCGTTTCATCATCGACGAGAGCGTCGAGCGCGATGCATTGCTAACCGCGCAGTTCATCACCTCCATCGCCGATGCCGAAGTGCGCCATGTGTCTATCCCCAATGTGCGCACCATGGGCGAACTGCTCGACCCGCGCACCGACCGCAGCAACTTGCCCGATGTCGACCCGGATGCCCGGCGCAAAGCGCGCGGTGAATTCCTTGACCATATCGCCCACCTGCCCGATATGCTGCTGGCCAATATCTACGCCCCGGACCGCACGGTGATCTGGTCCAGCAACCCGGCCCTTATCGGCAAGCTGATCGACGCCGACGACGACCTGGAGCGGGCATTCGAGTACAAGATGCGGGTCTCGGCCAGCTATCACAACTTCGAGCAGGCCCGCGCCGAGCAAAAGTTCATTACCCCCCCCGAGCAGCTGTTCATCGAAAACTACATACCGCTGTTCGATGCCGATGGCGAACAGGTCACGGCAATGGTCGAGATATACAAAGAGCCCCATGACCTGATCGTGCGCATCGAGCATGGCTTGATCCTGATCTGGTTGGCGATCACCGTCGGCGCCGCGCTGGTCTATGTTGGCCTGTACGGCATCATGCACCGCGCCGCAAAGTTGCTGGCGGTGCAGCAGAAACGGCTGATCAGCAGCGAAACCTACGTGGCACTGGGCGAAGTGTCTTCGGCGGTGGCCCACAGCCTGCGCAACCCGTTGGCCAGTATCCGCTCAAGTGCCGAACTGGCCCAGGCGTTCGATGAAGGCCCGGCGCAACGCCAGGTCAACGACATCATCAACCAGGTCGATCGTATGTCGCAGTGGATTCGCCAGATGCTGCAGTCACTGCGCCCGTTGAACGACGAGGCGGTGGCGGTGGATTTGCCCCAGGCATTGCAGGAAAGCCTGCAAACCTACGCCGTGCCGCTGGCACGCGATGGGGTCAGCCTGGACGTGCAACCGTTACCGGCAGTGCAGGTGTTGGGGCACCCGGCGCTACTGCGTCAGGTATTCAGCAGCCTGATTGCCAATGCCCTGGAGTCGATGGAGCAGGGCGGGCGGCTGCGTATCGAGGTGGTGCGCCAGAACCGGCGCTGCCTGACCCTGCGCTTGTCCGACAATGGCAAGGGCATGAACGAAGCGCAGCAGCGTATGGCCTTCCGGCCGTTTTTCACCACCAAGCAGGGTGGGCTGGGGGTGGGGCTGGTACTGGTGAAACGCATCATGGAACGTTTCGGCGGAACGGTTCGACTCAGCAGCAGCGAAGGTCATGGCACCCGGGTTTCGTTAAGTTTTCGCTTGGCTAATACGCTCTGAATTACATTAAGAAATTCTGGTAATTCATTGATTTATAAAAGAATACGCTTTTTGGGTGGAAATTACCCAAATGTGGGGAGAGTTTTCTCCATTTTGGTTAATAAAGCGAATGTAAATTATTGAAATATAAGTAAAAGATTATTTCTTATTTCGCTGGCCAAGTTTTTGCTACGTGATCTGTGGAGCGCAACACGCGACAAATGGCAGCTGCGGCTGCCCAGGTGGATTGCAAATCGGTGACTACGGTCATTGGCCTTGATGCAATTCTGAACGGACGCCCTGCGCGGGAACCACGCGATGCAGATGCTGGAAAACGAAGCGCCCGACAAGGCCAATGCGACCGCCAGCGGTCTGGCCGTTCCTTTGCGTGAATTCAACCTGCTGCGCTGGTTTTCGGTCATCAGCCTGCTCATCATTGCCTCGGTGGCGGGTGGGCTGGGCTACGTTTCGACGCGCTTCGTGGTGCGCGACAGCGTGCAACGCGATGCCATGCTGACCGCGCAGTTCATTCAGGCCATGGCACAAGCCGAGGTGCGCCATTCGCAACTACCGCCGGGTACTACCATGGGCGAGTTGCTGGACCCGCGCCTGGACTTGCAGCACCTGCAATTCACCCCGGCGCTGGCCGAAGCGACCCGGGTCGAGTTCCTTGACCATGTCGAGCACCTACCGGACACCTTGCTGGCCAATGTCTATGCCCGCGACCGCACCATTGTCTGGTCCACCAATGTCGAGCTGATCGGCAAGCGGATAGAAGCCGATGGCGACCTCGACCGTGCATTCCGCTCACGCAAGGCCGTGTCGGCCAGCTACCACAAGGCCGAGGATGATCGCGAAGAGCAGAAGTTTCAGCGTGAACCGCGCTACCTGTTTATCGAGAACTACATCCCGCTGTTCGACAGCCAGGGCGAGCAGGTGCTGGCCATGGTGGAAATCTACAAGGAGCCGCAGGACCTGATTCGGCGCATCCAGCGCGGCTATGTGCTGATCTGGGCCTCGACCCTGGTGGGCGGGGCGCTGATCTATTTCGGGCTGTTCTGGATCGTGCGCCGAGCGGCGCAGATGCTGCACCTGCAGCAAGACCGGCTGGTGGCCAGCGAAACCTACGTGGCGTTGGGCGAGATGTCCTCGGCGGTGGCCCACAGCTTGCGCAACCCGCTGGCCAATATCCGTTCCAGCGCCGAACTGGCCCAGGAAATCGCCAACCCCGCAGCGCAGAAGAACATCACCGACATCATCAGCCAGGTGGACCGCATGTCGCGCTGGGTGCGTGACCTGCTGGTGTCGTTGCGCCCGGTCAGCGACGAGGCCGAGGCTGTGGACCTCGTAGCGGCCATCGAGGATACCCATCTGGCATTCGTCCAGCAGATCGAGCGCAATGGTGTGCGGTTCCATTTCGAAGGGCCTGACGCGCAGTGGGTGGCCAGCCAGCCGCTACAGCTCACGCAGATTCTCAATAGCCTGTTCTCCAATGCCCTGGAGGCCATGCCAGCGGGTGGCATGCTGACTGCGCAGGTCAATGTGCAGGAGGGCCAGCGTGCCGAGTTCGTGCTCACCGACACTGGCAAGGGCATGAGCCAACAACAGGAACGGATGGTGTTCAAGCCGTTCTTCACCACCAAGCAGGGTGGCCTCGGTGTAGGCCTGGCCCTGGTCAAGCGCATCATGGAACGTTTTGGCGGCTCGGTCAGCCTGAGCAGCCGCGAAGAGGAAGGAACCCGCGTCAGCCTTACATTCAATATCGCAGCGGGAGGGGACCATGGAGCACAGCATCCTGGTAGTCGAGGATGATGAAATCCTCGCCGACAACATTCGCACCTACCTCAGCCTCAAGGGCTACGAGGTTACCGTTTGCCACAGCGCGGAGCTGGCGCTGGAGCAGATCAAGCGGGCCCAGCCCGATGCGGTGCTGACCGACAACTCGCTGCCGGGCATGAGCGGGCATGACCTGCTGCGTACCCTGGTGGCACAGGTGGCGGACTTGAAAGTGATCATGATGACCGGCTACGGCAATGTCGAAGATGCCGTGCAGGCGATGAAGGAGGGCGCGTTCCATTACCTGACCAAGCCTGTGGTACTGGCCGAGCTCAAGCTGACCCTGGACAAGGCCCTGGCCGCCGAGCGCATGGAGCGCACGCTGTCGTTCTACCAGGAACGCGAGGCGCAGAAGTCCGGGCTGCAGGCGCTGATTGGCGAGTCGCCGGTGATGCTCACGCTCAAGCACACCCTGCGCCAGGTGCTCGATGCCGAACGGCGCATGGCCAGCGACGACCTGCCACCAGTGCTGGTCGAAGGCGAGACCGGCACCGGCAAGGAGCTGGTGGCCCGTGCCCTGCATTTTGACGGCTCGCGCAGCAAAGGGCCGTTCATCGAGTTCAATTGCGCCTCGATCCCTGCCAACCTGCTGGAGGCTGAACTGTTCGGCCACGAGAAGGGCGCGTTCACCGATGCCAAGGAGCGCCGGGTGGGCCTGGTAGAGGCTGCCGATGGCGGCACCTTGTTCCTTGACGAGATCGGCGAGATGGACCTGGTGCTGCAGGCCAAGCTACTCAAGTTGCTGGAAGATCGAAGCATCCGACGGATTGGTGCAGTGAAGGAGCGCAAGGTCGACCTGCGGGTGATCAGCGCTACCAACTGCAACCTGGAGCAGATGGTGCAGCAGGGCAAGTTTCGCCGCGACCTGTTCTTCCGTCTGCGTATCATCGCCCTGAAGGTGCCGCGCCTGTATGCCCGTGGGCAGGACATTCTGTTACTGGCAAGGCATTTTCTGGCCCACCATGGCCGGCGGTATGGCAAGCCGAACCTGCGTTTTTCTGCCGAAGCAGAAAGCTTGATGCTTGGTTACAGCTGGCCCGGTAATGTGCGCGAATTGCGCAACATGCTGGAGCAGACCGTGTTGCTGGCGCCGAACGAGGTGGTGCAGGCGCATCAGCTGAACCTGTGCATGACGTTGATTGACGAGCCATTGGTGCAGCAGCCAGCGCCGGTGATGTTCGAAATGCCGCGACACGAGCCGGAGCCCGGTACCAGCCTGCCGGACATGGAACGTGACCTGGTGTGCAAGACCCTGGACCGCACTGACTGGAATGTGACCAAGTCAGCACGAATGCTTGGGCTGTCGCGGGACATGCTGCGTTACCGGATCGAGAAACTGGGATTGACCCGGCCTGACAAGCGTCAGTGGTAATCATGGCCATGCGAGGCACTGGTGAGAGCGGCCTTGTGCGGCGAAAGGGCCGCGCAAGGCCCAGATTTCAACCGGCCCGCGTCATCAGGGGTTACCTGTGCTCGTCCTGATGACCGGTCCCCTCCGAACCACTCCCATCCATACCCGGGAGGTCGCGGTTGTCGTTCTGCTTCGCCGGCGGGCTTTGCGGGTCGTTACCCTGAATGCGCGGGTCGGTATCCCGTGGCATGGGTTTCTCGATCGGGTTGAGGGTGCTGTCCACGCCCGGCCGTGGCGCCGGGTTGTGCGGGTCGTCGGGGTAAGTCGGGCCAGTGCCGGCGGCCAGGGCCAATGGCGAGGCGAGCAGGGCAATCAGCAGGATGCTTGAACGGGGCATGGCAGGCTCCTTTGCTTCGGGTGGGTCTCATGTTTTCCTTCGGCCCTACCCAAAGCATCCTAGTGCCATGGCCCCGATCAACGGTTACACCACCAGCGACAGCAACATGATGAAGATGATGCCGACGATGGACAGGATCGTCTCCATCATGCTCCAGGTCTTGAAGGTTTCTGCCACGGTCATGTTGAAGTATTGCTTCACCAGCCAGAAGCCGGCGTCGTTCACATGCGACAAAATCAGCGAGCCAGCACCGGTAGCCAGTACCAACAGCTCACGGTTCACCCCAGGTACCAGGTCGATCACCGGTGCGACGATACCTGCACCGGTGATGGTGGCGACGGTAGCGGAGCCTGTGGCGATGCGGATCACCGCGGCTACCAGCCAAGCCAGCATGATCGGTGAAATTTCTGCCTGCACGGCCATTTGCCCGATTACATTGCCCACGCCGGTGTCCACCAGCATCTGCTTGAACCCACCGCCAGCGCCTACGATCAGTACGATGGCGGCGGTCGGTGCCAGGCTCTGGTCGAGCATTTTCATGATCTGCTGGCGGTTGAAACCGCGGGCTGAGCCGAAGGTATAGAAGGCCAGCAGCAGGGCGGCGAGCAGGGCGGTGATCGGGTGGCCGATCAGGTCCATCCACTGGCGCACGATGTGCTCGGCGGGTAGCACCACGTCGGCAAAGGTTTTCAGCAACATCAGCGCCACCGGCAGCAGTACGGTGATCAGGGTGATGCTGAAGCTTGGCAGGTTGCCCTGGTCGGACTCCTTGGCGATCTGGTCCATCAGCTCCTGCGACGGGTTACCCGGTATGTAGCGGGAAATGAAGTTACCGAACAGCGGACCGGCGATGATCGCGGTGGGCAACGCAACGATCAGGCCATAGAAGATGGTTTTGCCGATATCGGCGTGGAAAATGCCGATCGCCAGCAATGGGCCTGGGTGCGGCGGCACCAGGCCGTGCACAACCGACAGGCCGGCCAGTAGCGGAATGCCGATTTTCACCAGCGACACCCCGGAGCGCCTGGCGACGATGAACACCAGTGGGATCAGCAGCACGAAGCCGATTTCGAAGAACAGCGGGATGCCCACCAGGAACGCGGCGAACATCATCGCCCAATGCACGTTCTTCTTGCCGAAGGCGCGGATGAGGGTTTGCGCGATCTGGTCGGCGCCCCCGGAGTCGGCCATCAGCTTGCCGAGCATGGTGCCCAGGGCGAGCACGATACCGACAAAGCCGAGCACGCCGCCAAAGCCGTCCTGGAACGATTTCATGACCTTGGCCACGGGCATGCCGGAGGTCAAGCCAAGGAAGCCGGCCGCGAGGGTGAGGGCGACGAAGGGGTGGACCTTGAAGTGGGTGATCAGCAGGATCAGCCCGACGATGGTAACCAGCGCGTCGAGCAGCAGGAAGGTATCAGTAGCCAGTCCGAACATGGTGTGAAGGCCTCGGTCTTATCGTTGTTTTGGGCGTAGCTTTTTGGATCTTTTCCCGCATTCACGGGGCAAGGTAGCGCTGTCTTGGGTGAGACGGAAAAACCGCCAGGGTCAGGCGGTCTGCGCCAGGCCCGGCTCACCGCAGCGCTTTAGCCAGCGGTCCACCGCTTCGGCCAATGCTTCGATGGGTTGGGTGGCGTCCAGTGCCAGCGTCAGTGGCTCGCCGCGTGGCGACTCCAGGGCAGCGAACTGGCTGTCGATGAGGCTGGCCGGCATGAAGTGCCCGGGGCGGGCCAGCACGCGTTTTTCGGCCTCGGCAGGCGTCAGTTCGAGGAACACGAACACCAGCCCAGGCATGGCATCGCGCAGGGTGTCGCGGTAGCGGCGCTTGAGTGCCGAGCACGTCAGGATCGGGCGCTCACCCGCCAGGGTGGTGGTTTGCAGCTCTTCGCCAAGGCGCACCAGCCATCCGGCACGATCGCTGTCGTCCAGCGGGATGCCAGCGCTCATCTTGCGGATGTTTTCGGCAGGGTGGAAAGCGTCGCCTTCTATCAGGCGGCCGCCGCTTCTGGCAGCGATGGCGGCGCCGATGCAGCTCTTGCCGCAACCGGCCACGCCCATCACCACAATGGCGGACAGGGGAGAATTCATCAGTACCTCCTGCGGGGTGAGATAGCGCTGTCTCGCTGTTGACGAGCAGCCACCTCCCCGGTGTTATTGGTCTTGTCCTTACGCAGTATGGACGCTTGGCGGCACACGCGTGGTGGCTGCTACCAAAGATTACATTGCCTGCGTCCTGAGACAGCGCTACCTTAGTGGCCGTTCCCTATCCTTGCAAGTAGTAAAATTACAACATCCATGTCCCGCATCGGCTCCCGCACTACAGGTCGTCCCACCCTGGCTGAAGTTGCCAGGCTTTCCGGGGTTTCCCCGATTACCGCTTCGCGCGCGTTGCGCGGGGTCAGCACGGTTGCGCCAGAACTGGTGGAAAAGGTCGTCGCCGCAGCAGCGAACCTCGGCTATGTGGCCAACCCGGCGGCCCGGGCGCTGGCCTCGGCGCGCAGCCAGTCGGTGGTGGTGTTGATCCCGTCACTGTCAAACCAGCTGTTCATCGACACCCTGGAGGCCATCCACGAGGTCATGCGCCCGCGTGGGCTCGAGGTGCTGATCGGCAACTATCACTACGACCTTGCCGAAGAAGAGAACCTGATCCGCAATTACTTGGCGTACCAGCCCTGCGGCATGCTGCTGACCGGTTTCGAGCGTAGCGATGCCGCACGGCAGATGCTGGCTGCCAGCGGCGTGCCGTGCGTGCACATGATGGAGCTTAACGGTGATCCAGGCGCGTTGTCGGTCGGTTTCTCGCAGCAGCAGGCCGGGCGCGCTGCGGCCCGGCACTTGATCGAGCGTGGGTGCAAGCGCCTGGGATTCATTGCTGCGCAGCTCGACCCTCGGGTGATGCAGCGTGCCGAGGGCTTCCGCCAAGCGTTGGCCGAAGCCGGCCTGCAGGCCGCCGAGCTGGAAGTGTTGGCGCCGGAGCCTTCATCGATTGCCTTGGGCAGCGCGCTGTTCAGTCAGCTGATGCAACAGGCGCCGGATGTCGACGGTATCTTCTTCTGTAATGACGACTTGGCCCAGGGCGCGGTGCTACAGGCCTTGCGCCAAGGGGTGGAGGTGCCACGCCAGGTGGCGATGGTGGGGTTCAACGACCTGCCAGCTTCGGCGCACATGGTGCCGCGGCTGACCTCGATTCGCACACCACGGGCTGCCGTTGGTCGGGGCGCGGCGCAGGCGCTGTTGGCGTTGCTCGATGGCAAGCGGGTGACGCATGCACAGCAGGACCTGGGCTTCGAGCTGATGGTGCGGGAAAGCTCCTGATTCAAGAGCTGGCAAGGCGGCTCCGACGGGAACCCGCCAGCCTCTGAATCAACTGCCAAGTCATGAGAATGTAGTAATCACAAAGTGATAGCACTGTGCTTGCACGGCGCTAACGGCGATCTATGCTCAGGACACCGCGCAAAAAGGAGCCCGGCGTCATGTTCGATTTCCATCGCAACTGCGGCTGGAAAGCACATGACCCTCTAGAACAGTGCTTTCAATGTTGGCCGCTCAACGGAATATCCCAATAGGTATCCCAACGCATAGAGGTCAACACCATGCCCGCCGCCCGCAAAGTCAACATCAACCCTGACCGCGCCCCCAGTCTCGTCATGACCCGTGACGAAGTGCTCTACAAGCTCCGGCAGGCGCTCGCCCCGGTTCGCATTACCGACTACGTCCTCAACGGCTGGATGGAGCGTGACTACTTCCCACGCCCTGTCGCGCTGGGCGGGCTGCGCTCGCATGGCAAGCCGATGCACGTCGTCTGGCTGACTGCCGATGTGCAGGCCTTCCTTGATGGGCTGTCGTCGCAACCACGCCTCAAGGCGCCCAAGAACTACGGCGGCACGCCGAAGAAGCACGCCGAAGAACAGCCAGCCTGAAAAAAGAAAACCCCGGCAAGGGTCGAAGCCTGCCGGGGCTGATGGGGGTATATCACGATGAATGTTACTTTATCACATGGCGACGGGGCCGCAAGCGCTGCCATCTGTGGCCGCCTGTGCCTGGACGAACTTATCCGCCAGCTCGCCGCCAACGAACCACTGGCCGACTCGCCTGTTCCAGCCGTTACCCATGACTTTGGCAACATGTCACAGCAGCGTGCTGTTGACGCCCTCACCGCCAAGATCGCGGCAAACCGGGCTGCCAGTCCCGGCGCAACGGAAATCCGCGAAAGGCCTGTCGACCAACTGGACTGCGGCAATGCAGAGCCACCAGCGGTCGCCGACAATGGGAAGAAGAGCACCGCCAAGGGCACACGGATAGATAACGAGTCTCGGCATACCTTGCTGCAAATTTCCCATGATTTCGTCACGCTAGCCGGTGTCGCAGCACCACTTGCATACCACGTAGACACCGGCCTCAAGTACGGCAAGGACAGTTTCATTCAGTTCTGCGACAAGCACTACGGCAGCGTCTCATTCATTGACGACACCGGCGCCGAGGTGGACCGGGCGTCCAGCGGGTCAGTCTGGTGGCAGTGGTCGGACCACAGCCGGCGCGTGGTGGGTGCGGTAGTGATGGAGCCAACCTCTGTGCCAGAGCACGAAGGTAACCCCGAGGTGTACAACCGCTGGTATGTGCTCAGGAAAACCATGGCCGAACCGGACTACAACGCCACCATGGATGACGCGGCACCATTCATCAACCACCTGATGCAGATCAGCGACGGCGACCAGATCGGCGTCATGTACTTCCTTAACTGGCTGGCCACGTTGTACCAGTTCCCCGACACCAAGATCCCGGTGGCCATCCTCATGTATAGCCAGTTCGGCGGGGTGGGCAAGAACCTTGTGCAACGCCTGCTGTCGCGGGTGTTCGGCAAACCACTGGTGGCTGGGGTGTCGGGCAAGCGGTTGCAGTCCAACTTCATGGACGCCATCGAGCACAAGCGCATCATCTTCATCAACGAGCTGGCGCGCTCGGACCGGGCGGACGGGTACGAAGATTTCAAGACGCAGATCAGTGAAGAGGACACCCAGTTTGAGGGCAAGGGACGTGCAGCCCGTGAGATTCGCAACATCGCGCACTACATCGTCACCACCAACAACATCGACGCGCTGCCGCTGATGCAGAATGACCGAGATCGGAAGAGCACACGTGAACTCCAGTCACCCGTCCCGATCTCGTATGCCGTCTTCTGCTTGAAAAAAAAA
>NZ_BCBQ01000121.1:0-14816 GCF_001320885.1 Pseudomonas sp. NBRC 111140 | reverse complement strand
ACGCCCGTGCGTATGCCGCACTGTTCGACACGCCCATGTTCAAGGTGGCCGAGCAGTACGATTACGACGGTGATCATCGTGAGTCTGGCGTGGCGTATGCCAAGACCATGGCGTTGTGCCTGGGGGGCGGTATTACCGAGGCCGTGGTGCTCGGTACGGTGCCAGCGGCCGGCACCAGCGAAACGCTCTGGCTGAAATGGCTGCAAGACCCCGACAGCCCACCTTACCGCGCGTTGTTGATGCGGGACCGTGCATTGCTGGCCGGGCTGCTGCCCAGTTTTACCGCTGCCGAAGCCATCAACTGGAACGACAGCGACAAGCTCTACGGCATCTTGAGCAAGATCATTGCCAGCGACGACGCGGGCCTGCGCATGCGCAACACCCTCAAACAGGCCATCGCCGAAACGCAGAGCGCGCTCAACGCGGCCAGCCAGCGCCTGGCGCCCAACGTGCTCCCTGGCATTCAAAAAGCCGTGCGGCACCTGAACAGCGCGACGCAGTTCCTCTACAACGGCGTGCACCTGATCGAACTGGAAGTGAAGATGAAGCTGGGCGAGTACTACGCCTTGCAAAGTGCCCACCTGCGCGAATTGCAGCACAAGGCCAATGCCTCCATCGCCGAGGCACGGGACCGGATGCATCGCAGCATCGATGACTTCGAATTTGGCTCGATGAAGGCGTTCCGCAAGGTGCGCCCGATCATCCAGCATGGGTTGATGAGCCTGGCAGTGCTCGACCCACGGTTCACCAACACCATGATCAGCGTGACGGTGTGGGTCGAAGGCACGGCTGAAGAGGTGCGTGGCCGGTTGTTTGAAGAGGCCAATATGAAGGTGACTCAGGCCAGCAGCGCGGCACAGATAGCCTTGGTGGATGTCTCGGTGGCGGCGGGGACGCTGGAGGCGAATGCGCGCAAGGTGTTGCAGGGGATGAGGATCACTTCGCAGCAGGCGGCGCAGTTGGTGCGAACCGGCTTTCGCGGCTTGCGCGGTGTGGCGGGAAGTTGGGAAGTACTGCTGGCAATTGGAGGGCTGTACTTTCAATACGACAGCCTGGTCAGGAATCAGGAAAAAGCGGAGGAGGAGATTGGACCGAAAGCGCATGAGGCCAAGCTGGCGCTGCAGGGAGCGCAGCTGGGGATATTGGGAGGGCAGATTGAACTGGTTGGACTCGTTATGCGCTCCAGCGCTGGTTATATAAAAGCGCCTTGGACCCGCGGCGTACCAGCAGTTGGAGTAGCGCTCGTTAAGTTCGGCGCCTTGTTCAGTGCAGTAGCCGGAGTTTTCGATACCGCACAAGCAATATCCGCCGCCAAGCGAGCTTCGGCAGCGGGGGATAAAACAGCGCGGATTCTTCATGCTACTTCTGCTGTATTCTACGGAATAGGTGCTGTGGCTTTTGCTGGTGCCGTATTTAAATCGCTAATTTTAGGACCTTTAGGCCTCGCTGTAATATTGAGCTTGGCTGCATTTGCATTGAGCAAGCAGGCTGAAAAAAATAGATCTTCAGCATTGGAGCGTTGGGCAAGGCGCTGCTGGTTTGGAAAAGGAGATGAAACACCGGCAGTACATTGGGATGCGCCTGAATACGCAGATATTGCGTTTGCAGAGCTTAATGCAGCAGTTCTTGGTGTTAAGGCGAAGTTCAATTTTGAGTCGAGCATGGTAACAGATCCCGCAGCGCCGAAAATTGGAGGTCTAGTGGGTCTGGTGACAGAGCAAAAACTTAGATTTCAGGTGGTTTTGCCAAACTATAGAGATGGTGCTTCTGCTTTTCGCTGGGTTCTAATTGTCCACCGCGTCGGCGACGGAGAGTTTCCTGAGTACAAAGGTGGAGAGACCATTGTTGTTGATGACTTTCACGCTATCACTACAGAGGAGTTATCGAAATCTACAAGATTCTCTAGTTTCACCCCACCAAGGATACCCGACTATAAAGCTGATTCTATAGTAATAAAACAGCGAGAATATAGTGAGCAGAACGGTGTTTGCTGGTTGGAGGTTTCAGGCGTAGTGGAGCTTATGCCCACTGTCGGGAAGCACACAATAACTGGAGCAACGCTGTTGGTCATGTATTGGCTAGATCGGACTATTCCGAGTGCTTACCTAGAGGTATGTGAGCGAGGGGAAAATGATTAATCGCGGATCAAAAACTCAATGGGAGCGGTCGCTTGGGTGGAGCTACGATTTGCCCCATGTCAGAGAAATACCTGATCTCAGATGCGACGTGAAAAATGTAAGGCCATCACCCAATTACTATGATGACGTGTATCTAGAACTACCAAGATCAACGTTCAGCTTAAGAGGAGTCGTGGCTTTGCTGGGAGCTCCAATGTTGATTTTTTGCGCCGGGCTAGTAATGTGGGTTTATTGGTTGTTTGTTATTGAGGGCTTATTGCGAGATTGGTTGATGAACATTTTATTGATACTGGGCCCGCCGGCGGCTATCTGGTCTGTTGTGCCTTATGTCAAGTTAGACTTCGTAACCCCTAGAGACGAGCCAATTCGTTTCAATCGCCTGCGCCGAAAAATCTACATCTACGAGTACAAGTATGACCGTATCTTCATTTTTAGCCGCAAACGCTGGGGCGTTCGACCCGTCGTTTATAACTGGGACGACGTAACTGCCGAGGTCTACCGCGTCTATGCCCCTGGCCACGGGGGTCTGATCGAGAATGTCATGCTGTCGGTCCGCAACCCCGAAACTGACGAAGTCATCGATCGAGTCTTCTTCACTCATACCCTGCATCAGGGCGAGGCCTACTGGGCCATCGCCCGGTTGTTCATGCAACAAGGACCTGACGCCCTACCAAAATTCGTCCACCCACCCCGGGACTGGAACGATGACGATGGTCTTAGCCCCATGCATCGCCTAGCGCCCAAGGTCCGGTGGCCAACGGAAATCGACCTTGAATCTCGCAGTGCACCCGCAACAAACGATGTCCGCTAAAACGCTTGCCCCCAAGGTCCTGTGCTGTTCACTCAGACTGCCTGCTGCGCAATCAACGCCAGGCACCGCTGCACCACCGGGCTCACATCCCCCTTGCGCCGGCTAAGGATGATCGGGCTGACCGCGCCGCTATCCAGCAAACCGACATACTCGATATCGGTGCGATGCTGCTGCTGTACCGACGCCGGCACCAGGGTTATGCCCACACCTACAGCCACCAGGCCGATGGCCGTCTGCAATTCGTTGGCCCATTGGCTGACGCGGATACTCATGCCGTGCTGCGCGAACAGCGCCAGCACATGGTCGGCATAACTGGGCCGAGGGTTGGCCGGGTAGAGGATGAACGCTTCGCCCGCCAGCTGGGCCAGGCTGAGCGGGCTACCCGCCAGCGGGTGACCCTTGGGCAGTACGGCCACCAGCGGGTCTTCGCGCAGTACCTGTTGCTGAATGGCCGCGTCATCGATGCGAATGCGCCCGAAGGCGATGTCGATGCGCCCGGTCTTCAACGCTTCCACTTGCTGCAGCGTGGTCATCTCGCTCAAGCCCAGCTCCAGCTCGCTGTCCTGACGTAGCTCGCGGATCAGCTCTGGCAGCACGTTGTACAGGGTGGAGGGGGCAAAACCGATGCCTAGCCACTGGCGCTGGCCCTGGCCAATACGACGAGTGTTGTCGCTGATGTTCTGCAACTGCTGCAGCACGGTGCAGGTCTGCTCGTAGAAGAAGCGACCCGCTTCGGTCAGCCGCAGCGGGCGTTCGCGCACCACCAGCAGGGTGCCGAGCTGGTCCTCCAGCTGGCTGATCTGCCGGCTCAACGGCGGTTGAGCGATGTGCAGCAACTCGGCGGCGCGGGTGAAGTTCAGGGTCTCGGCCAGAACCTTGAAGTAACGCAGGTGGCGCAGCTCCATCAGACCTCCAGGGTATGGTGGGAGATTCATTTGATATTGGACTGTCATCAGGGTCTCGCGCAATCCTTGAACAATCAAGTAAATGCACCATTCGGGCCTGCAACTGGCAGCCCGATCTGACGGGACCTGGCAACAATGACAAGTGCGCTGATTGAACGTATAGAGGCAATTATCGTCGACCTGCCGACCATTCGCCCGCACAAGCTGGCAATGCACACCATGCAGCAGCAGACCCTGGTGGTATTGCGCGTGCGCTGCAGCGATGGCGTGGAAGGTATCGGTGAGGCCACCACCATCGGCGGCCTGGCCTATGGCTACGAAAGCCCCGAGGGCATCAAGGCCAATATCGACGCGCACCTGGCGCCTGCGCTGATCGGCCTGCCGGCAGACAACATCAATGCCGCCATGCTCAAGCTGGACAAGCTGGCCAAGGGCAACACCTTTGCCAAGTCCGGCCTCGAAAGCGCCTTGCTCGACGCCCAAGGCAAGCGCCTGGGCCTGCCGGTCAGCGAGCTGTTGGGCGGCCGTGTGCGTGACAGCCTGGAAGTGGCCTGGACCCTGGCCAGCGGCGACACCGCCCGCGACATCGCCGAAGCTCAGCACATGCTGGAAATCCGCCGCCACCGTGTGTTCAAGCTGAAGATCGGCGCCAACCCGGTGGAGCAGGACCTCAAACACGTGGTGGCGATCAAGCGTGAGCTGGGCGACAGCGCCAGCGTGCGTGTCGACGTCAACCAATACTGGGACGAGTCCCAGGCCATTCGCGCCTGCCAGGTACTGGGCGACAACGGCATCGACCTGATCGAGCAACCGATTTCGCGCATCAATCGCGGTGGCCAGGTGCGCCTGAACCAGCGCAGCCCGGCACCGATCATGGCCGATGAGTCGATCGAAAGCGTCGAAGACGCCTTCAGCCTGGCCGCCGACGGCGCCGCCAGTATCTTTGCCCTGAAAATCGCCAAGAACGGTGGCCCGCGCGCCGTGTTGCGCACCGCGCAGATTGCCGAGGCCGCCGGCATCGCCCTGTATGGCGGCACCATGCTCGAGGGCTCGATCGGCACCTTGGCCTCGGCCCATGCCTTCCTCACGCTGCGCCAGCTCACCTGGGGCACCGAGCTGTTCGGGCCACTGCTGTTGACCGAGGACATCGTCAACGAGCCGCCGCAGTACCGCGACTTCCAACTGCACATCCCCCGTACCCCAGGCCTGGGCCTGACCCTGGACGAACAGCGCCTGGCGCGCTTCGCCCGTCGCTGATAAGCAAGCAAGGAGATAACCATGCTGTTCCACGTGAAGATGACCGTGAAACTGCCGGTCGACATGGACCCGGCCAAGGCCGCCCAGCTCAAGGCCGACGAAAAGGAACTGGCCCAGCGCCTGCAGCGCGAAGGCACCTGGCGCCATCTGTGGCGCATTGCCGGGCACTACGCCAACTACAGCGTATTCGATGTGCCCAGCGTCGAGGCGCTGCATGACACGCTGATGCAGCTGCCACTGTTCCCGTACATGGAGATCGAGGTCGACGGCCTGTGCCGGCATCCCTCGTCGATCCACAGCGACGACCGCTGATTCGCACCTGTCTACCTGACAAGAACAATATGAGGTAAGCACGATGACCGTGAAAATTTCCCACACTGCCGACATTCAAGCCTTCTTCAAGCAGGTTGCTGGCTTGGACCATGCCGAAGGCAACCCGCGCTTCAAGCAGATCATCCTGCGCGTGCTGCAAGACACTGCACGCCTGGTCGAAGACCTGGAGATCACCGAAGACGAGTTCTGGCACGCCGTTGACTATCTCAACCGCCTGGGCGGCCGTAACGAGGCGGGCCTGCTGGCTGCTGGCCTGGGCATCGAGCACTTCCTCGACCTGCTGCAAGACGCCAAGGACGCCGAAGCCGGCCTTGCTGGCGGCACTCCGCGCACCATCGAAGGCCCGCTGTACGTCGCCGGGGCGCCGCTGGCGCAAGGCGAAGTGCGCATGGACGACGGCACCGACCCAGGTGTGGTGATGTTCCTCCAGGGCCAGGTGTTCGATGCCGACGGCAAGCCGTTGGCCGGTGCCACCGTCGACCTGTGGCATGCCAACACCCAGGGCACCTATTCGTACTTTGACTCGACCCAGTCCGACTACAACCTGCGCCGGCGCATCATCACCGATGCCGAGGGCCGCTACCGTGCACGTTCGATCGTGCCGTCGGGGTATGGTTGCGATCCGCAGGGGCCGACCCAGGAATGCCTGGACCTGCTCGGCCGTCATGGCCAGCGCCCGGCGCATGTGCACTTCTTCATCTCGGCGCCGGGGTACCGCCACCTGACCACGCAGATCAACTTCGAGGGTGACAAGTACCTGTGGGACGACTTTGCCTACGCTACCCGTGACGGGCTGATTGGCGAGCTGCGCTTTGTCGAAGATGCGGCGGCGGCGCGTGACCGTGGCGTGCAAGGCGAGCGCTTTGCCGAACTTTCGTTCGACTTCCACCTGCAGGGGGCCGCGGCGCCGGAGGCCGAGGCGCGCAGCCACCGGCCGCGTGCGTTGCAGGAAGGCTGAGTACCAGGCGCAGAACGTTGGGGCTGCGCAGCAGCCCCCGGCATTCTGAGCGTCTTTCACTGTGTTTTTTGCCTGGGCCTTTCCGTGCGGGGAGGGCCTGGGCTTTTTGCTGTCCGCTGAAAATCCATCTGCATTTCCCTTCTGTTTCCCCCCTCTGGTCCTTTCGAAATATCCCTCGCCGAATTACGTGAAAAGTGGTCTAAATATTTTTCGCTTGCGCGTGAGCTCAGGTCTATCTGTTTCTTATAAAAAACCCACATAAATCAACGATTAACGTGGTTTTATCTGTTTTCAAGCGCAAATGAGCGAGGTGATTTTCTTTGTTTTTAGCGTGAAAATTCAATTGACAATTCACGTAAATAATCGCAAATATCTGTCACCGGCACCCAAAACAAGAGAGACAGATATGCCGCCCCAACCTGCCTTCGCTTCCCCGCGTGGCCGGTGCTTGCCAGTGGCCAGCGCCGCCCGCCATTCCCAGCCTCAACACCCGAACCGCGCCTGAGACGGAGATAGTCCATGGATTCGCTTTGCCTGCGTGACGCGCCCCTGTCGGCGCTTGCCTGCGGCCCTGCTTTCGAGGCCTTGCTTGACGGCGTTCGTGATCGTGCCCGCCTCGGCGAGTTCGATCGCCAGCGCCATATTTCCCGCGACGTGATCGATGCGTTCAAAGCACATGGCGTATACCGCGCCCTGGTGCCCAAGCGCTTTGGTGGGTTGGAGTGCTCGCCAGCGGCCTTCTGCGAAATGATCGAGCGCATCGCCCACGCTGACGGCTCTGCCGGCTGGGTCGCCAGCTTCGGCATGAGCCCGGTGTACCTGGCGGCGCTGCCGCTGGATACCATCGCCGAAATCTACGGCAACAGCCCTGACACCGTGTTCGCCGGTGGCATCTTCCCGCCGCAGCCGGCCGAAACCGTGCCCGGCGGTTTCAAGGTCAACGGCCGCTGGAAGTACTCCAGCGGCTCGATGGGCGCCGATATCGTTGGCGTCGGTATCACCCCGCGCAACGGCGACAAGCTCGACCTGCCGCGCCTGGCGGTGCTGCCGCGCAGCCAGGCGCGCATCGAAGAAACCTGGGACACCGTCGGCCTGCTCGGCACCGGCAGCCACGACCTGGTGGTCGAGGATGTGCGGGTGGGCGAGCAGTGGACCTTCGTGCGCGGCGGCAAGCCGAACCTGGACGAGCCGTTCTTCCGCTACCCGTCGCTGTCGTTCGCCACCCAGGTGCTGTCGGTGGTCGGCCTGGGCATTGCCCGCGCCGCACTGGACGAGCTGTCGGGCATGGCCAGCGGGCGCATTTCGGTCACCGGCGCCCCGGCCCTGGCCGACCGGCCGCTGGCCCAGGTGGACGTGGCCAAGGCCGAGGCCGCCCTGCGTTCGGCGCGGGCCTTCTTCTACGAAGCCATCGAGCAGGCCTGGGGGCATGTGCTGGCTGGCGACCCGGTGCCGGTCGAGGTGACCAACCTGCTGCGCCTGTCCTCGACCCATGCCGCGCGCGTTGCCGCCGAAGTGGCGCGCAGTGCGCAACTGCTGTCCGGCATGACTGGCATCTACAACGAGAGCCCACTGGCGCGCTGCGTCAACGATGCGCAAGTGGTCACCCAGCACGCCTTCATGGGCGACGTCACCTACCAGAACGCCGGAGCCATGTTCTTCGGCAAACAGCCCCTGCCGGGCTACCTGTAACCCTCGGGAGATTTGTCATGAGCGACACAAAAGCCTTGCGCGTGCTGTTCTGCATGGGCATCAACCAGAACTTCTTCGATGCCCCGCGTGAAGAGCAACTGCAGGTGTGGGCCGCCTTCAGCGCCATGTGGAACGGCATCCACGACCTGCCCGGGGTACGCGTGCTGGGCAACATGGACGATGACCAAGCCATGGTCGGGCCGTCCGATGGCTTCCCCTGGACCACCTACCTGCTGGCCGATGTGCCCAACATCGAGGCCGTGCACGCCGCCTGCAACCTGTTCCGCACCACGGCGGTGGGCGAGGGGCCTTACAAGCTGTGGCGCTACGCCAAGGTCGAGGCCCGTGTTGGCCGTGAACTGATCATCCAGCGCGCCTGAGAAGAGGAATAATCCCGTGAGCAACCTGATTCCCGCCATCAACCTGGCAATCGATCCGGCCGAGCTGGTGCAGCCCGACCGTGTCCACACCTCTCTGTACACCGACCCGGCGCTGTTCGATGCCGAGCTGGAAAAAATCTTCCACAGCACCTGGATCTGGGTCGCCCATGAAAGCGAAATCCCCGAAGCCGGCAGTTACAAGACCACCTACATCGGCAAGCAGCCGGTGATCGTGGTACGCGACCGCAAGAAGGCCATCAACGTGCTGCTCAACCGCTGCCGGCACCGTGGCGCCACCGTCTGCGAGCACAAGAAGGGCAAGACCAACAGCTTTGTCTGCCCGTACCACGGCTGGGGCTATGCCCTGGATGGTTCGCTGCGCGGTATCCCGCACCCGGAAAGCTACGGCGACTGCCTGGACAAGGCCGAGCTGCCCTTGGTCAGCCTGCGCACCGAAAGCTACGCCGGCATGGTCTTCGCCACGTTCAAGGATGACATCGAGCCGCTGGAGGACTTTCTCGGTGCGGCGAAGAAGTGGATGGACCTGTTCATGAAGCAGGGCGCCGGTTATGGCATCAAAGTGCCGGGCGAGCACCGCTTCCGCTTCCCCGGCAACTGGAAGATCCAGCTGGAAAACACCACCGACGCCTACCACTTCCCGCTGGTGCACAAAAGTTTCCTGTCCTCGGTCGATGAGCAGACGCTGGAGCTGTTCGACTTCGTCAAGGGCCCTGGCTATGTCGAAGACCTGGGCAACGGCCACAGCGTGATGGTGATGATCCCCGAACTGGTCGACCTGGAGGCCGACCTCGACAAACCGATCCCGGAGCGCTTCGAAAGCCTTGCCGCCGAACTGCGCGACGAAGGCATCGACGAGGCGCAGGTGCGGCGCATCGTCCGCGCGGTCGGTGGTTCGGGCTTCAACCTCAATTTGTTCCCCAACGTGGCCTGTTCGATGGCGTTCTTCCGTGTGCTGCAGCCGATTTCGGTGAGCGAAACCGAAATCCATCATGCGGTAATCACCATGGATGGCGGCCCGGCGGCGGCCAACCGCTATCGCCTGCGCTTGCACGAGCATTTCCAGGGGCCGATGGGCTTCGGCACCCCGGACGATTCCGAGGCGTGGGAGCGGGTGCAGAAGGGCGCCCGCGCCGGTGAAGACCTGTGGATCATGCTCAACCGTGGCCTGGTGGGTGAAAAGCCCAGCGCCGATGGCCTGATTTCCGACGTCAGTGCCGAGACCGGCATGCGCGCGGCGTACCAGCAGTGGAAGAAGATGATGACCGCGGAGGCCAAATGATGAACCTGAACCTGTTCAACGAAGTCACCGCGTTCATCTGGCAGGAAGGCGACATGCTCGACCATGGCGAGTACGACGCCTGGCTCAACCTGTGGACTGACAAAGGCACCTACATCATCCCGATCGACCCCAAGGAAAGCGACTACGAGAACACCTTGAACTACGCCTATGACGACCACCACATGCGTGCCCTGCGTGTGCAGCGGCTCATCGGTGGCGAGTCGATCTCGACCAGCCCGCAGCCACGTACCGTGCGCACGATTTCGCGTATCCGTGTGCTCGCGGACGACGGCGTCAATGTCACCGTGCGCGCTGCGCAGAACGTGCGCGAGTTCCGCAAGGAAAGCCTCAAGCACTACAGCGCCGACCTCACGTACACCCTGGTGCGAGCCGAGGGCGGGTTCAGGGTCCATCGCAAGGTAATCAGCCTGATCAACAGTGACGATACCCTCGCCGGTATCGGCTACATCCTCTGAGGGCGAGGCCATGAACCAAGTCGCATTGGTAACCGGCGCCGGCCAGGGCCTGGGCCAGCGTTTCTGCGCCCGGCTGCTGGCCGCAGGCTTCGACGTAGTGGTCTCGGACCGTGACCTGGCACTTGCCCAGGCCACTGCCGAGCAGCTGCAAGGGCAGGCTGGACGCACGTTGGCGGTAAAGCTGGATGTCGCCAGCAAGGCCGATTTCGAGCAGGCCCTGGCCCAGGTGCTTGAGCGCTTCGGCGGCTTGCACGTGGTGGTGAACAACGCCGCCGTGACCAGGACCACGCCGCTGATGCAGATCAGCCCGGAAGAGTTCGACGCCGTGGTCGGCCTGAACTTGCGTAGCGTGTTCCTCGGCTGCCAGGTGTTCGGCGCGTACCTGGCCGAGGCCGGTTACGGGCGGATCATCAACATGGCTTCGCTGGCAGGGCAAAACGGCGGCACGGCCACCGGCGCGCACTATGCGGCGAGCAAGGGCGCGATCATCACCCTGACCAAGGTGTTTGCCAAGGAGTTTGCCGCTCGCGGCGTTACCGTCAATGCCATCGCCCCGGGCCCTGTCGACTCGCCAGCGGTGCATGCCGCGGTGCCGGTCGAACGGCTGCCGGGCCTTCTGGCCAACATTCCGGTACAGCGCCTGGGGGATGCCGACTTTCTGGGTGACCTGATCGTGCAACTGGCACGGCCCGAGGCCTATTTCACCACCGGGGCGACCTGGGATGTGAACGGCGGCTTGTTCATGCGTTGACATTGACGGGGCGCCCGCGCGCCCCTGGTTACTACAGGACACCGAGCATGAATGAAGAACTGTTGAACGTAGTCGTGCGCAAGCGCGAGATTCAAGGGGCCGACGTGGTCGTACTCGACCTTGGGCGAGCCGACGGCGCTGCCTTGCCGGCTTTCGAGGCCGGCGCGCACGTGGACATCCATGTGGCGCCCGGCCTGGTGCGCCAGTACTCGCTGTGCAGCGACCCGGCGGATGTGACGGTGTATCGCCTGGGCGTCTTGAAAGACCCGGCGTCCCGTGGTGGTTCGGTGGGTGTGCACGAGGCCCTGATGGAGGGGCGCGAGGTACAGATCAGCGCACCGCGCAACCTGTTCCCGTTGGCGGCTGGCGCCGCCCGTTCGATCCTGCTGGGTGGCGGCATCGGGATCACACCCATGATTGCCATGGCCCACGCCTTGCACCAGCAGGGCGCCGATTTCGAACTGCATTACTGTGGGCGCTCGCGTAGCCGCAGTGCGTTTCTCGAAGCGCTGGCCGATGCGCCATTCGCGGCACGGGTGGTTACCCATTTTGACGATGAAGAGGCGACGCAGCGCCTGAACCTGGCCGATGTACTCGGCGCTGGCATGCCCGGTACACACCTGTACACCTGCGGCCCGTCGGGCTTCATGGACTGGGTGATCGCAGGAGCGCGCCAGCAGGGCTATGCCGAGGAGCACATTCACAAGGAGTACTTCCAGGTCGAGGTCGACGCCACTGGCCAGGGCTTCGAAGTGGTCGCTGCGCGCAGCAACAAGACTGTGCAGGTCGCCGAGGGCCAGACCATCCTCGATGCCTTGGCCCAGGTGGGTATACGCATCGATATTTCCTGCGAGCAGGGTGTGTGCGGCACCTGCATGTGCGAGGTACTCGAAGGCGAGCCCGACCATCGCGATGTGTACCTGACCGATGAAGAGAAGGCCGCGAACGACCAGATCCTGGTGTGCTGCTCGCGGGCCAAGTCGAACAAGCTGGTGCTGGATATCTGAGGAGCATGACCATGGTAGAGGTAACCCGTTTTCGCAACGCGATGGCCATGCTCGGTGGCGCCGTCTCGGTCATTACCACCGACGGCCCGGCCGGGCGCTTCGGCTTCACCGCTTCGGCGGTGTGCAGCGTGACCGACTCACCGCCCACCTTGCTGGTTTGCATGAACCGTGCTTCGTATTCCAACGAGCAGTTCAAGGCCAACGGCGCCTTGTGCGTGAACGTGCTGGCCGGCACCCATCAGGAGTTGTCCGGGGTGTTCGCCAACCGCAACCTGAGCATGGAAGCACGCTTTGCCTCGACGTTGTGGACGGTCCTGGAGAGCGGGGCGCCGGTGATGCAGGAGGCGTTGGTGAACTTCGACTGCCGCATTGCCCAGGTGCATGAAGTTGGCTCGCACAGCATTTTCTACTGCGAGATCCAGGACATCCGCCAGGGCGGTGCCGATGATGGGCTGGTGTACTTCAACCGCGCGTATCACCGGGTGTGCGAAACCTCCAAGGCCTGCTGAACGCGCTCCTGCGGCCTAGAAGGTATCCAGGTTATGGAAAACCACTTCGAGCATCTTGTTCAACCGCTGCACCTGCGCCTCGGTCAGCCCCTTGAAGCTGCGCTGGAACAGGTCGCGGGTCACATCCTGCATGCGCGCGATGCTCTGCAGCCCAGCCTCGGTGATGCGTACCTGGGTCACGCGGCCGTCCTCGGGGCTGGGGGCGGTGTCGACCAGGCCGTCGTCTTTCATCCGATAGACGATTTTGGTGATGGTCGACAGCTTGGCGATGGCATGGGTGGAGATTTCGGAAATGCTCGATTCGCCGTTCTCGTTGAGGATCCACAATACGCGCCAGCGCGGCACGTCAAGGTCGATCTTCTTCAGCAGCCGTTCCATGTTCTGGGTGTAGCGGCCATGCACACGGGCCAGCCAGTAA
Organism: Pseudomonas sp. NBRC 111140; assembly: GCF_001320885.1. Taxonomy (NCBI): domain Bacteria; kingdom Pseudomonadati; phylum Pseudomonadota; class Gammaproteobacteria; order Pseudomonadales; family Pseudomonadaceae; genus Pseudomonas; species Pseudomonas sp. NBRC 111140. The sequence continues at coordinate 1,884 of NZ_BCBQ01000121.1, read as the reverse complement.
AAAGGGAAGTCTTCCTTGCGAAACTCATCGCTGGCCGGATCGTGATGGCTGTGGCCTGTGTTCTTCGAAGTGCTCATCGCTTCACTACGTGTGCGGAAATAGTCGCGACATCATAGACGTTTCCATGCATTTGGCTATTACAAAGGTGCGCCTAGGTGCTGGAATATTCAGTTGACATTTCAAGTATCTGGCAAGGCTCCCTCATCCAAAGGGCGGTATGACAATGACAATAATCGTAGAACCCCTCGACCTTGGCGGCAGCGGCCCGCGGGTCGCGATCAAGGACACCATCGATGTCGCCGGCACCGCCACCCGTGCCTCTAGCCAAGCGCTGGAGGATGCGCCGTTGGCGGTGCGGCATGCCGAGGTGGTCAGCCACCTGCTGGCGGCCGGTGCGCGCTTGACTGCCAAGGTCGGCCTGCACGAGCTGGCCTTCGGCACTACCGGAATCAACCGCCACACCGGCACGGCGGCCAACCCGCGTTTTCCGGGGCGTATTCCCGGAGGCTCGTCCAGCGGCTCGGCGGCTGCAGTGGCTACTGGCCTGGTCGACTTCAGCCTGGGCACCGACACCGGTGGTTCGGTGCGCGTGCCGGCCTGTTGCTGTGGCGTGTTCGGCTTGAAGCCGACCTTTGGCCGGGTCAGCCGCCAAGGGGTGATGCCGGCCAGCAGCAGCCTCGATTGTGTTGGCCCGTTCGCTGCGAGCCTACCGATGCTGGTGCGCGCCATGGCCATGATAGACCCGACGTTCGTGCCCGCCCAGGTACCTGCGAAGGCGCGTATCGGTGTGCTGCGGGTAACGGCTGAAGTGGGCATACATAAGGCGGTGCAGGGGGCACTCAGCGCCAGCGGCTTGCCGCTGGGCAATGTCGAGCTCAAGCATTTTGGCGCGGCGTATGAGGCTGGCATGGTGGTGATCAACCGCGAAACCTTCCAGGCCTGTGGCCACCTGCTGGAAACCGGCAAGGTTGGCAGTGACATCGCCGGGCGCCTGGCGGCGGCGGGGCAGACCCATGATGCCGCGCTGGCTGAGGCAGAGGCGGTACGCCAGCGGTTTACCGAGGAAGTCGACCAAGCCCTTGCCCGTTACGATGTACTGGCGTTGCCGACCATGCCGGACTTCCCGCTGCGGCTGGAGGAGGCCAGCGACACTCGCGCCGTACTGGGCATGACCTCGCTGGTGCGGCCGTTCAACCTGTCCGGGCACCCGGCGTTGAGCATCCCACTGGGTAGCGAGGCCGGCCTGCCGGTGGGCCTGCAACTGGTGGGGGCCAAAGGTGCGGACGAGAAGCTGCTGGCAGTGGCCGAGCGTTTGTTGCTCAACCTGTATGGCGGCAACGGGGGCAGCAATGACTGACTTGCATGAGTTGCAGGCCCGCTTGCAGGTGTTCGAGCGTCAGCAGGCCATTCGGGTGTGCATCAATCGCTATATGGAACTGTGCGATCAGCTCGATTGCAGCACCCCGCTGGACGAACTGGCTGGCTTGTTTACCCGTGAAGCCGTGTGGGAAGGCAAGGGCGCCCGGTATGCCGCCAGCTTTGGCGGCTACCGTGGCCGTGAGGCGATCCGTGCGATGTTTGCCACCTACATGAAAACCCCGGCGCACTTTGCCTTGAACGTGCACTTTCTCACCAGTGAGGTGATCGAGATGGACGGCGAGCAGGGTGTGGGGCGCTGGGTGATGTTGCAGACCAGCACCTTTGCCGACGGTGCATCGCACCTGAATGCTGCGCGGCTGACGGTGCGCTTTGCGCTGGAGGAGGGGCAGTGGCGCATGGCGCATTTTCAGACTGAGAACCAGTTCAGCCGACCGGTTACGGCCTGGAACAGTGAGGCCCCCTTGCCGGTGCCTAACGACTAAGCCCAGACGCGATCCCTGTAGG
>NZ_BCBQ01000120.1:0-14939 GCF_001320885.1 Pseudomonas sp. NBRC 111140 | reverse complement strand
TGTTCGCCAGCTCGAGCAGGTTGTCCTGGCTACCGCTGCCCCCGGTAGCGGACTTCTGCGCGACATGGCCAAGGGTGTCGTACTTCTCGACCGGCAGCGCTTCACCAGTGAGCACCGCCTGGCTGATGAACAGGTCACGTGATTCGAGCAGGCGAATGTCAGCGGGGATCATGTCGCCTGCGCAAAGCTGCACGATATCGCCGGCCACCAGTTCGTCCATGGGCACTTCGCGCAGACGCGGGGCCTGCCCGACCTGCTCGCGGCGCAGCACGGTGGCAGTGGTGCGCACCATGGCCTTGAGCGCATCGGCGGCCTTGGTCGAGCGGTACTCCTGCCAGAAGCGCAGCACGCTGCTGAGGCTGACCATGGTCATGATGATGATGACCTTGGTCAGGTCGGCATCATCCGTTTGGCCTGCGCGAAGCGGCAGCCAGTAGTCGGTGACGAAGCTGATCCCGGCCAGGGTCAGCAGTACATAGATGAACGGGTTGTGCAGGGCCCTGAGCAATTGCACCAGGGCATGCGGTTGCGGGTCGTGGGCGACCTGGTTGGCCCCGTCGCGCTCCAGGCGCTTGGCGGCTTCGTGCTCGGTCAGGCCCTGCTCGCAGGCATCGAGGTTGGCGAGGGTGACAGCCAGGCCATTGCGCGCTTCACGGGCGGCACGCGTGGACAAGCGGGTTTCGCGTTCGGTCTTGGCCGATGAGGTGTCGCGGTGTTTGACAGTCATGTTGCTGTGCTCCTGCCGCTGCGGCGGCACGACACACAGACGTTTCACTCAGGCGGTGAACGAAGGCATGTCGGGTCGCAGATGAATACGGGTTCTTTCCGACAGAAATCTGTCCGCTGCCGAGGGTCGGAAGTTGTTTCGGCAGCGAACTTTCTACTCGCGCAATCCATGGTTTTATTCCTTTGTCATAAACAACAGGCCATACGCCACCGCAAACTTTTCATTTAAAAAGTTCGAGCACAACGATACCGTTTGATATCTTTTATTCAGTGAGAAGTTTTGGGGGTTCCGGCGTGCTAACGCGCCAGCGCCCCGCATCTACTTGGGGGGTTCTGGCTGTCATCAGGGTACCCGTGCAGGCGGCGCGGCCAGGCACAGGCCTGCTGCGCCGCAAAGCAGGCGAGCAGGCGATATGAAACGAATGAAGTGAGGTTCATGAGCTTGCCTCCAACCGGCGGACACCGGCGGCGGCAAGCTACGGCGGAGCATCAGGCTCTGGCGCGGCTTGCCCGACCGAGGCGTCGGGACCGGTGTTCCGGTTCAAGTGCCTGACCTGGCCGTACGGCGGTGGTCAGGCAGCGACTAGATACTGTGTCCATTGAATTCTTCAGTGATTGAAAGTAAGGCCCTTGTCCAGGGCCGGTCGAACTTTATTCAAGCGTAGTATCGAAGTCAACCAGCAAGCAGAACTTTAAATAAGTTTCACCTTGTTTTAATGTTACTTGCTGGCGTGGCCGCCATCACTCAAACCTTGAACCGCCCCACCAACGCCGTCATCTCCCCCACCAGGCCCGCTAGCGCCTTGCTCGCTTCGCTGGTCTGCTGCGCTCCCGCCGCTGAATGGTGAGACAGCTCGCGAATATTGAGCAGGTTGCGGTCTACCTCCCGCGCCACTTGGGCCTGCTCTTCGGCCGCACTGGCAATGACCAGGTTGCGCTCGTTGATTTCGCCGATCGCACTGTAAATGCCCTCCAGCACCTGCCCCGAGGCCAGGGTCACCTCCAGTGTCGATTGCGCCCGGTTGGTGCTGGCCTGCATCGAAGCCACCGCCGCCTCGGTGCCAGCTTGCACGCGGGCGATCATCTGCTCGATTTCCTGGGTCGATTGTTGCGTGCGGTAGGCCAGCGTGCGCACCTCGTCTGCCACCACCGCAAAGCCGCGCCCGGCCTCACCGGCGCGGGCGGCTTCGATGGCAGCATTGAGCGCCAGCAGGTTGGTTTGCTCGGACACCGAGCGAATCACTTCCAGTACCTTGCCGATATCCCGCACCTGCCCGACCAACTGTTCCAGATGCGCACTGCTGGTCTGGATCTCGCGGGTCATGGCTTCGGTGCCGTCGATGTTGTCACCGACTTGCCGGCGACTTTGCGCAGCCAGCTGGTTGGACTCGCTGGTGGTTTGCGAGGTGGTGATGGCGTTGCGCGCAACCTCCTCCACGGCCGTGGTCATTTCGGTCACGGCGGTAGCGGCCTGCTCCAGCTCCTGCCCCTGCTGGCGCAGGTTGTTGGCGCTTTGCTCGGTGACCGCATTCAACGCCGTGGCGGCGGCATCCAACTGCTGGGCACAGTGATTGATCTGCCCAAGGGTGTCGCGTTGGCTCTGCTGCATGCGCTGCAGCTCATGGAACAGCTGGCCGATCTCGTTGTTGCCCTCCCCTTGCACCGGTACGCTCAGGTCGCCACCGGCAATGCGCTGGAAATGCCGACCGGCTTCACGCAGCGGGAGCAGCACACGCTGGGCAATGAAAGCCCAGCACAGTGCCGCCAGCAGCAAAGTCACACCCAGCAGGCACAGGCTCAGAAACTGCGCACGGGCCAGACGCCGGTCGGACTCCTGCATGATCTGCTGACCACGTTCGCTCAGTGCACCCACCAACTGTTGGCGTAGCGCTTGCAGCCGGCCCATGGCATTGCCGGCATCGCTGTTGACCTTGAAGTACTGCTCCAGCGAACGCTGACGGGTCGCCTCTCGCTGCCCGGCAACCGCCTTGGCGTATTCGGCAAAGGTAGCCTGCAGCTCGAGTGCCAACGTGCGAAGGGCTGGCTCACGGGCGTTTTCGACAAACGCGTCGACCAGCGCCTGGCTCTTGTCGTTCAGCTCCACCGACAACACCATGCGCTTGCCAGCACTCTCGTCATGGCCACCCAACTGCTCGATGAAGCCCGAGGACACATTGGCGCTGGAACGAATCGCCATCAACAACGCATTGTTCAACCGGTCCGACTGGTGCGCCGTCTGGTCCAGCTCGGTAATCTGCTGGTCGCTGCCCACTGCTGCCCACCAGGCACTGACGGTGGAAAACAGCAGGGTCAGGCTGAACAGCGACAACACCCAGAACATTCCGGTGCGGATCTTCAGGTTGGCAAGCATGCGGGCAGTACTCCTTGTTGGCACCACTTCTGGTCGATGATTCGACGGTGGGTGTGCTGCTATCGGAGTAGCTGGCGCAGGCTTGAGGCACCGGGATGCGGTTATGGGCGGTAACCGAACAGATTGCGCCGAGGCCAGCCTCAGCGACCGAGAAAGTCGACCACCGCCTCAGTGAAGGCCTGGGGTTGATCCAGCATGACGAAGTGGAAGCTGCCATCGATTCGCTTGAAGCTGATGCCCTGCGTGCCGGCATAGGCATTGGCGAAGGTTGCATCGACGCTGGAGGCAGGTACGCCATACATAGGGTCATAGGCGTATACGACCTCTATCGGCGCCTGGATAGCGCCAAGCTCCGGGCGCAGGTCGGTGGTCATCAGTTCATGGGTGGCATCGGCTACGGCCTTGCGGTCCGAGTGCAGCGCCGCCGCAATGAGTGCAGGCCGTGCCGCTGCGGTCTTGACCAACCGGTCGATGGCCGTGCGCTGCATCGCTTCGGCCTGCGCTGCAGGGGCCGCCAACATCGCATCGCGGAATGCGGCAGCCTGCGGTGCGGCCGTTTCGGCGGTTGCCCTGGGGTCGATCAGCAACGTGTAGAACGGCAGCGCATCGACGACCATCAGCCGGCCTACCTGCTCAGGATGGCGTGCACCCAGCATCAGCGCGACCTCACCGCCCAGTGAATGGCCAATGATGGCCGGCGTCTCAAGGTGCTGGCGGCGGATGTAGTCGGCTACCGCCTCGGCCACCGGAGCGGCCACGCGCCCGTCCACAGCGGGCACGGTTGGCGAGCCGGCAAAACCTGCGACCTGCACCAGGTGCAAGCGGTGCTGCTGGCGCAGCGTGCTGGCGAGCCCCGCCCATACCTCACGCGATGAGGCCAGCCCCGGGATCAGGATAACGTCCGGCCCAGCGCCTTCGACCTGCACTGAAATACGTTCGCTTAGCGCGGTCTCTGGCTGGCCGGGCGCGGCCAATGCCGAAGACAGCGACAGGCTGGCCCCGATTGCCGCCAGCAGGGTACGTACACGCATGTCAGCCACTCCTTTGACTTCGACTGAGAAAAGCCCACCACTATAAGACGCGCGGCAAGCCATGGGAAAACTATCGTTTGCAACCCGGTGTGCTGCACCGTTAAAGTCGGGGCCTGGGCGCTGGCTGCGCCTGCGGTCCGCGCGAAGGGGTTGCCCGAGCCATGCGTCAACACATTCCCATACCAGCTCCCGGCTTGTCGGCGGACCGAGCCCCAAAGGAGTTGGCATGCCCGCCATCAATGCATCCCGTCAGCACGGTCTGCTCGACCTGCCCGCCTTGCGCAAACGCGCCAAGCGCTTGCTGAACGCCCTGAACAATCACCAGGCCGAAGACGCCCGCGAGCAATTGCGTACGCTCGGCCTGCCCGGCCCCGACTACCGGCTTGCCGATACCCAATGGCTGGTGGCCCGCGAGGCCGGCTTTGCCAGCTGGCCAAAGCTCAAGGCACATGCCGACGCCGTGGCCTTTGCCGCACGCCACCCCGGTTTTGCCGCCGATGACGAAGCCACCGTGCAGCACTGGCGCTGCGGCAACGACATCGCCCGCAACCTGCGCACCGCCGGGTTTGCCGGTGCATTCCAGATGTTCGACGACCCCATGGTCATGGGCCCGGTACCGGCGTTGCCCGAGGAACGGTACTGGCGGGTGCGTGGAGACTACGTGCAGCAGGCGTTCAACCTGCGGGCGGAGGACGTTGAACAGCGCCAGGCCGCACAGCGAGCGGCGCTGGCCGGCCTGAGCACAGACAGCAAGCTGGTATTGTGGTGCGAGGCCGACGCTTACGACCAGCTGTTCCTGATTCGCGTGCTCGCCAGCCTCCCCGGCCTGCCACGCCGGCTGGAACTGATCGAAGCTGACCAAGTGCCCGGTGTCGAGCGCTTCATCGGCATCGGGCAACTGGCGCCTGACCTGCTGGCCTGGCTGTGGCCACAACGACGTGCACTGGGTGAAGATGCCCTGGCCCTGGCACGCCAGGCATGGGCGGCTTATACCGCGCCGGCGCCACAGGCCTGGGCGGCGCTCGCCGGCCAGCAGCACACGGCTTTGCCTTTGCTGGGCCGGGCACTGGCGCGCCAGCTACAGGAGCTACCGGGAGCGAATGATGGTTTGAGCCTTACCGAACGCCTGTTGTTAGGCGTGCTGGCCTCTCGTGGCGAGCTACCGGCTGGCCGCGTGTTTGGCCAGTTGATGATGCAGGACGATCCGCTGCCTTACCTGGGTGACCTGATGTTCCATGTGCTGCTGCAACCGTTGATCCATGCGCCACAGCCGCTGCTGCTGGAGGGCCCTGGAGAAGCCTGGGCACAACGGCCGTTGCGGCTGACCGCGCTTGCCGAGCAAGTGCTTGCAGGAAAAGCGCACTGGCTTGATCACAACCCCGCGCAGCGCTGGGTTGGCGGGGTACTGATCAATGCGGCAGACAGGCCTTGGGTAGTCAGCGAGCAGGGCGAAGTCTGGCAGCGCACCTAGACCGGTGGGAGCGGCCTCGTGTCGCGTCTACACAAACCGCGCCTTGCCAATCGCTTTCGCTGCGTCCGCCAGGCGTTGGGTAGCCAACCGGATCTCACCCACATCCAGCGAAGCGAACCCCAGGCGCAACGCATTTTCGGCATGGCCAAACGGCGAAAACTGCCGCCCACTGCGCACCACCAGGTCCAGCTCCAGCGCGTTGTCGACCAGCTGATCCACGTTGATCGCATCGGCGAACTTCACCCACAGCGCCAACCCACCTTCGGGTTCCTGTACGGTGATCTGTTCGCCGAACGCGCCATGCAAACACGCCAGCAAGGTTTCGCGGCGCCGACGGTACTCACGGTTGACCCGGCGCAAGTGTTTCTTCAGTTCGCCATCATTGATCAAGTCCGCCAGCATCCGCTGCATCACCGCATCGCCCTGCCCCAGGGTAAGCGTGGCCCTGCGCTCCAGCACGGCTGTTACCTCCACTGGTGCGACGATGTAGCTGCAACGGAACGTGCTGCCCAGGGGTTTGGACAGTGTGCCAATGTAAATCACATGGCGCTGCTGGCGGTCGCTGGCCAAAGGCAGGTAAGGCCGCCCAGAAAAGTGGTATTCGTAGTCGTAGTCTTCCTCGACCACGCAGAAGTCATGCTGTCGCGCCAGCTCCAGCAACTGCTGCCGGCGCCCGGCGGGCAGGCTGACCGTGGTCGGGAACTGGTGATGGGGCGTTATGTACATCATTCGCACCTTGTGCTGCCGGCACAGGGCATCGATCTGATCGACACGGCAACCCTCATGGTCCAGGTCCACGGTTACCAGCCGGGCACCCAGCTGACGGAAAATCTCCCACGCCGGGGGATAGCTCAGGCGCTCGACCAGCACAACGTCACCTGGCTTGAGCAACACGCTGGTTACTAGCGACAGCGACATCTGCACCCCCTGGGTCAGGCAGATATGCTCGGCGCCAACGTTCAGGCTGCGATTGTGCCGCAGCATGTCGGCCAGGGCGGCGCGCAGGTAAAGGCTGCTGCAATCGCTGCCGTGGCGCACGCTGTTGCTGGTGAAGCTGCTGCGCAAGGCATTGCGGTAATAGCGGTGCAAAACAGCCTGCGGCAGCAGCCGGTGATCACAGGCGCCGTTGTCGAAAAACAAGGCCCCTGGCCGCCCCTGCTGCGCCGCAGCCTGCTCGTTCGCCTTGAAGTAGGCAACGGCGGGCTCCACGGGCAGCGCCAGGGCAAACGGCCTGGCGGCGCTCGGCGCGACCAGTGTGCCAGGCGCCAACTGCTGGCTGACGAAGGTGCCCCGACGCTGCACGCTTTGCAGCCAGCCTTTGGTTTCGGCTTCCTCGTAGGCCAGGATCACTGTCTTGCGGTTGACGTTCAGCAACTGCGCCATCTCCCGCGTGCCCGGCAACGGCGTGCCAGGGCGCAGGCGGCCCTCGCTGATCGCGGCCACCAGCCCCTCGACGATCTGCCGGTACGAAGCCTGCGCCCCATCGAGCTTGAGCAGTGGCTGCCATTTACGAAGCTGGACCATATGAATTATCCAAAACTGGAGGTTCTGCTGGTCCTGGACTATAGCAACAATCGAACCTCCAATTGCCCCGAGGTGTTCATGCAAAGCCGTCACGTCATCGAATTGTCGCCCTCGGGCAAAACCTTCGACGCCAGCCACGAACTGCTGCTCGATGCCATGCTCGCCAGCGGGCTGCCGGTACCGTTCTCGTGCCGCCGCGGCGCCTGCGGCTCGTGCAAGGTCAAGGTAGTGTCGGGGCAGTATCAGGACAAACAGCGGGATGCGGATATACCGGCCCCCTCCTATCCCTTGGCTGCAGACGAAATGCTGTTGTGCCAGAGCCATGCCTGCAGCGACATGCGCCTGGAAATTCCGGGCTGGTCGCTGGACACCCCAACCCTGGAAACCCACGCTCAGGTTGTTGGCCAGCGCGCGCTGAGCACCGATATCGTCGAACTGGTGCTGCAACCTGCTCAGCCGCTGGACGTCCGGGCCGGCCAGTACGTGCGGTTTCGGCTGGACAACGGCGACAGCCGCTGTTTCTCCATTGCCAACCTGCCTGCCCAGCAGCAAGGGCAGTTGGTGTTTCACATCCGCAAGGTCAGCGGTGGCCTGTTCACCGAAGGTCTGCTGCCCACCCTGCAAGCAGGTGCTTCGGTAAAGCTCGAAGGCCCGCTGGGCGCCTGTACTTGGCAGCACGATGAGCAACGCCCGCTGGTGCTGTTGGCCACCGGCACAGGCTACGCCGGCATCAAGCCCTTGTTGCTGACTGCCCTGGCTCGCGACGCCGAGGTGGCCCTGTACTGGGGTGGCTCATCGACAGCCGATTTCTACGACCACGCGTTTCTCGACCAGGCCAGTGGGGCGCACCCACACTTTCGCTGGTACCCGGTACTCGCGGGCCAGGCACGCATCCAGCAGGTCGCGCTCGGCCAGCCCCACCACTGGGAAGAAACCCAGGTCTATGCCTGCGGCAATCCCGCGATGATCAGCCAGGCGCGCGAACAATGCGTTGCGGCGGGCGTGCTACCCCATCGCTTTGTCGCCGAGGCCTTTGTCGCCAGCGGCGCGGCGGCCACCCAGGCCTCAGCAGCCAGCACGCTGCACCCTGAGCTGGAAAAGGTCGGCCCACGCTACTCGCTGGACGGCATGCTCGCGGCCCGCGAGCAGTCGGTACGGTCCGTGGCCGCTATTGCCAGCCAACTGCAAGTCGGCATGACCACCGCCCAGGCGCTGGAGATGGCCGCGCAAACCCTGCAGGCAATGGGCGCGTCGCACACCTGGCACCCCACCTACATCCGTTTTGGCGACGATACCGTACGCACACCCCGGCAAGGCATTGATCTGCAGCGCGTATTACGTAGCACAGACATTGTCGTGGTCGACGTGGGCCCGGTGTGGGATGGCTATGAGGGCGACTATGGCGACACCTTCGTGTTTGGCCAGCACCCACTGCACCACGCCTGCGTGAAGGCACTGCATGAAGTGTTCGACGAAACCTGCCAGGCCTGGGGGCGTGGGCTGACCGGTCGCGAGCTTTATGACTTCGCAGAGCGCAGTGCCCAGGCCAAAGGCTGGCAGCTGGAGCGCAACCTGGCCGGGCACCGCATCGCAGACTTCCCGCATGTGTTGTATGGCCAGGACAAGCTGGCCGAGGTGGGAATCGTGCCCAGCGAAGTGGTGTGGGTATTGGAGATTCAGTTGTGCCACCCTACCGAGCCGGTCGGGGCATTCTTTGAAGATATCCTGATTGGCGACGCCAGGTCGGCCGTGGCTACGGCTGCTTGATACCACCGTCAGCAAGCAAGGTGCGCGTCAATCAGGCGCGCGACCACTTCGGCAGGCTATGAGCGGCATCGCCGAACACCTCAAGGCAGGCGTACGAGGTGCTGCCTGAGACGCGCGAAATGTAGTGCCCAGGCATGCAAAAAAACTTGATTCAAGCGATGATGAGGCAAAACGCCACCACCCATAAGGACATACCCCGTGGACGCCTCGTCAACCATTCGCAGCATGCTGGCCAACAACCGCATCGTGGTGCCTGCCTATCAACGCGCCTATGCCTGGGATACGCCAGTTGAAGGTTCGACCCGCGCCAGCCAGACACAGGTGTTTCTTTCCGACCTGGAAGCCTACCGCAACAGCCACTCCCGCAGCCCTTATTACTTCGGCCATTTCCTGTTCGAACAGACGCAGGGAGAGTATCGGGTCATCGACGGCCAGCAGCGCCTGACCACGATCACGCTGTTTTTGGCGGCACTGTTCGAGTGCTTGCAAGCCAAACGCGCCCTGACCGAAGATGAGCAGGACTGCTACAAGGACATGATCAGACGGGACAGTCAGATCCGCTTGAAGACGGTCGAATACGACAACCAGATCTTTGTCGATTATGTAATCAACCAATCCAGAACTGTCGCTCCTGCTTCGCTCACCACATCTGCCCAGCGACTCATCAATGGGTTCGACTTCTTCAAAAAGAAGCTGGGGGCTCAGCCTGAAGCGTACCTGACGGACATGCTGCGGATAGTGTCCCAGGCTTCGTGCAGTACGCACCCGGTGCGGGACGAGGCAGAAGCCATTCAGATGTTCATCTTCCAGAACAACCGCGGCAAGCGCCCGTCCAACCTTGAGGTGGTGAAGGCGCAGTTCATGTATGCCATCCACCTTCATGGCGAAGATCAGCAAGCGAAAGACAGCCTGATCGAAGAGGTCCAGCAGCGCTTCGAGACCATCTACAAGTCGATCTCAGCCATTGAATACCGCATCAACGAAGACGACGTGCTGCAGTACACCTTGCGCGTCCATTTCAATACCCTGTGGGAGAGTGGCGCGCTGGAGCGGATTGAGAAAATGCTCGCAGCTGAGGCGCCTCTTGAGTTTGTGCGAGACTTTACCTGCTCGCTGGCCATCAGTTTCGAGCATTTGTCAGAGTTCTTCGGCGATGACGAGCGAAGCAGTTTTCCGATTCACTCACTGGTGAGCTTGGGCGGGATCGCGATTGCATTGCCCTTTATTCTCAAGGCCTATCGTTTTGGCCTTCCCCTGCCGGACAGGAACGCGCTGTGCGTCGCTTTTGAAAGCTTGATCATCCGTCATCGCCTGATTGGTACCCGTGCGGATATCACGTCACGCATCAATGATGTCTACGAGGCCTTTACCAGCGACGCGCCGACGATAGCCCCTATCCTCGCGCGCATCGAGTACCTCAAGACCGTAACCAGCGGCTGGTGGGCTTTTTGGAACAATGAAAGGCTGGCAGAGGCTTTAGAATGGAATATCCGGCATTCCATCGCCAGGCATTTGCTCTGGAAGTATGAAGTCCACCTGGAAGGACAAGGCCAGCGCGGTTACGCGCCACGGCGCAGCAACGACACCGAGCGTCCAGAGCTGGAGCATATCGCGCCCAGCACCGAGCCCGCCGCTCGCCCACATGGTTACGGTACCTACGACGAAACGTTCAAGGGCGAATATCTGAACTGCCTCGGCAATTACTTGCTGCTGTCCAAACCCCACAACTGTGCAGTGGGGAACATCCCATTCAGCGAAAAGCTGGCGACCTATAAGCACACCTTCCAGCAGCGGGAAATCGCTACGTTCGTCAGCGCCGGCGGCCTGTGGGACCGAGATGCAATCCAGGTTCGGCACGATAAAATCGTCGCCGCACTGATGGCTGAGCTTTAAGTAACCGATAGACACCACATGGAATTGAAAAATGCTTCAATGGCCCGCCCACTCAAAGATCACTTGCTTTAATGCAAAAAATGAAGTCATCGCCGACTCTGCTCGCAGCAGGCTGGATTTGGCAGACTCGCTGATGTTGCACCACGACCACAAGAAGCCATTAACTTGTCACATTGAGGTTCTCACCAGGTCGGCCGACTGGACCACCTGGAACTCAGTCAATGTGAAAAGGATTGAAGACCATATCGTCTACGACCTTGAATTTGACGGTTACCAGGTAAAAATCGAACGCGTCAGCAAGCCCAGCAGAACGTTGTGCAGCAAACCCTTCCGGTGGCAGCTCGAAATAAGCGTTGAAGAAGACAACGCGCTTGCGCTGGATAAAAAGCCTATCGGCACGCGTTTCAAGGTGGCTCGAAGCGATGCCTCGGTCAAAACCATTCAAACCACTATCGAGAAGGTGTTCGGTTTACCCCATGGCTCCGTTTGTTTACTGACGCCCGATGGCCAAAACGCCAATTTGCGCACCTCCATAAAAAACCTGAGGAGCAAATGGAAACAGAGCTAACGCTTACCCCCTGTCGGCGCCCTTGCCGCGGGCTAGCGTAAGCAAGGGCGCAGGTAGAGACTCCGCGGTTGCCGATTCAGGCGCCGAGTGAACCCAGCACGCGTTGCAGCGTGTCCCGAGTGGCTTGCGTACACGCCTGCATCGGCTGGCGCAACTCGTCTGCAATCAGGTTTTGCAACCGCAGCGCCGCCTTCACCACGGCCGGGTTTGGCTCGGCAAAGGCCACCTTGATCCACGGCAGCAACTGGTAGAACGTGCCACGCGCAGCCGCCCAATCGCCGCGGTCGACCTGCTGCAACATGCGCACATACAGGTCGGCGCGCACATGCGCGGAGGCTGAAATGGCCCCGGCACCGCCCAGGCACAGGTTGTTGAAGATCTGCAGGTCTTCACCGGCCAGCACCTGGGCGTGGCCGTCCTCGATCAGGGCCATGGTGGTCTCGCTGTCACCACTGCAGTCCTTCACGGCCGCAATGCGCGGGTGGCGCACGATGAGTGAGGTGCACGCACAGTTGTAACCAATAACTGGAGGCTGAAGGATGGTGCAGGGTGCCGCGAAACGAGGGGCAAAGCCCTTGCCAGATCGCAAAGCTCTGGCACCCTGCAAAACAGTGCAGGCATCGCAAACCCCCGCCATGCTCACCATTCCTCAGCAACCTCACATAACCTGCTGGGCTGAGTGATTCCCTCCTTGGGTATTACCTAAATAATAACTTTTACATTTCTCGCGGTTAGCTTCGCAAGAATGTAAGGCTCACTTCCCGCACAGCCCTTAGCTTTATCTAAAAGTTTTGGATTCGGGTCCCCGGCCCACAACCCAATCACATCATAAAGCAACCAGCTGGCCAGGCTTTTACCAATATTAGACGCGAAATCAGGGCTGATACCTGTAGGGGATGCCCCTCGGGCAATGAGATCCAGATACAATCGCACCGGAATCACGGGCATGGGTGCCACTGCACACGGACCCAAAAGCAGTAAATAGCTTGATGGCGTTTGTAAAATAAGATTCTGGAGCTGTGAAAAGTCAATGGGATAAGAACCAGACTTGCCAACCACATGCCCGCCATGGAGGCGCTTTGCTTGAATGAGCGAAGCGCGGCTCGTGAATGGCTGATTCCCCACGTCATGCGCCTCAAAAACAAGGCATATATCTGTTGAAAATTTCTTCGCAGCTAAATGAGGATTACCCTCTTCGAATTTCCCGACGATCCGATAGCTCAGCTCAAACTCGAGGTGTTCATTCTGTTTGCGTTGACTGGCAAGCAATGAGACTTGATCGTTTATGTTTTTGAATATTGCTGCGAGCTTTTCGAAAAGCATCGCCACATGGGTTTCTTCTCCACTGCCCCCAGTCTTTGGAACCCAGTGACTGTAGTTGGCCGCACCTGCTTCGAACTCAGCCTCGATCAGACGCTCGATCGTTGCGTCCGCCAACCAAGTCCTCGGGGGAGCGCCACAGTTGGAAGATGTCGACAGGTTCAGTCGAATAGATTGGGCCTGCTGCAGAAGCTGAGCGGCGTCGGGGGCTTGTTCGATCAAGCCGCGCACGGCTTCGGCGCGTAGCCTTACCAGTGAGTCAGGGTGGCTCGCCATCTCAGACAAGGCCTCACCCACTTGATTGCCCCAAACCTCAAGTACTGCAAAAATAATAGCGCGATCATGGTCAACATGACCGAACCATAAAAGCAGTTCGGTCACCGCCATTCTTAACGAGCGATTGTTTCCAACAGCGTCTCTGAGCTGACGACGCCAAGCGGCCTCTGATTCTGCGCATAGGCTATTCAGCCTGAGCTTCGGCCTCGGGCCGTGTGGATCGAACCGGACAAATGAGAGTTTCTCCCAGGCCAAGGTCACGTCCGCCGGCAATGCCACGCTGACATGTTCTCTGTCACCCCACAGAAGAAGCAGAAGTTGAACCCACGGACATTTCGGAGTCCACTTATACGCAAGATTCGAAAACGCTTGAACATTGTCAGCGGATGACGGGTTGCGATCAGTGAGCGTCAATGCCCTGATCAAAAGTGGGCGGAGGTAAACCGGGTTGCCGCAGAGCATGGCTAAACCCTTCAGCTGCCACACTCCACTGGAATAATCATCGACATAGCAGGCGACCGCTTGATCGAGGAGCGCTGGGCTGCTCACAAGTAATGGCCATTCGTCGAGTAGCGATGCAAACCCAAAGAATTCACTATTAGTTTTACAAAAACAAGATAACGCTTTATCTGCTAGCGCCTTTTCAAAATCCGACCAATTATCGTTTACAAACCACTCGACTTTTTCACGAAAAAATTCAAGCGCCTCTAAATCACCCTCGCTTTTTTTCAGCTTCGCCAACAAATACTGCCTTATTGAAAGCGCATGGGTCGCGTCAAAGCCCAGGCTGAGAACACCTCGCTCAACGGATTCCCTAAGCGATACCCAGTCCAGCTCCGGGGGTGCCAATTGATTACTGAAGTACGCGATGGTTTCGGCATCGTACTGCGCTAGACATAGACGGGAGAAGTGTTTTTCACTTATTTCCTCGCCATCTGTACCCACTGGATTCATAAGATCGTCAGTCATTACACTTCCTTGATTTCCATCATGCATGGCGCTTGACATCCCATCCTTCAAGTAAAATATTCGGTGACTACCAACACGATTGCAAGCTCGACATACAAGCTCTCAACTATCGGGGGCGGTCGAACAGCCTCATTAGCAGCGAAAAAACCAGGTTGATACCTGGCTTTTCCGTGGGCTGCGTGGGCCTCTTCGCAGCACAAGGCTGCTCCTACAAGGCAGCGGACAGGCCCAGGACACCTGCGAGCTTGTCGCGTATGGCTTGGCTGCATGATTGCATTGGCTCACGCAGTTCGTCGGTCGTCAGCCCCTGCATCTGCAGCGCCGCCTTCACCACGGCCGGGTTCGGCTCGGCAAAGGCCACCTTGATCCACGGCAGCAACTGGTAGAACGTGCCACGCGCAGCCGCCCAATCGCCGCTGTCGACCTGCTGCAGCATGCGCACATACAGGTCGGCGCGCACATGTGCCGACGCTGAAATGGCCCCGGCACCGCCCAGGCACAGGTTGTTGAAAATCTGCAGGTCTTCACCGGCCAGCACCTGGGCGTGGCCGTCCTCGATCAGGGCCATGGTGGTCTCGCTGTCGCCGCTGCAGTCCTTCACGGCCGCAATGCGCGGGTGGCGCACGATACGGCGCAGGGTTTCACGCTCGATGCGCACGCCGGTGCGATAGGGAATGTCGTAGACGATCACCGGCACGCTGGCAGCATCGGCCACGGTGGCGAAGAAAGCTTCGATACCGGCCTGCGAAGGACGGATGTAGCAAGGTGCGGGGACCAGCAGCCCGCCAATGTCGCGCTGTTGGATTTCAGCCTGCAAGCCCAGCAGTTCGCGCAGGTTGTAACCCGACAGGCCCATCACCACCCTACCCGGCTCAACCCAGGCCAACACGGCATCCAGCACGGCCAGTTGCTCGGCCTTGGACAACGCCGCCGCCTCCCCCGTGGTACCGCACACCACAAAACCGGCCACGCCGTCTTCGAGCAGCTTCTTCACCAACCGCTCCAGGCCAGGGAAATCGATTT
>NZ_BCBQ01000119.1:0-15516 GCF_001320885.1 Pseudomonas sp. NBRC 111140 | reverse complement strand
GGTGCCGACGTTAACGTGGGGAAGGGAACGATCAAATTTTTCTTTAGCCACGACAGTGAACCTCTTGCCTAAAGGGGATTAGCCTTGTTTTTTAACGAGTGCTTCGACGATGTTCGACGGAGCTTCGGCGTATTTGGAGAATTCCATGGAGTAGCTTGCGCGACCCTGAGACATGGAACGAACGTCGGTTGCGTAACCGAACATTTCTCCGAGCGGTACTTCAGCACGGACGACACGGCCAGAGACCGATTCATCCATACCCTGGACCAGACCACGACGACGGTTCAGGTCACCCATCACGTCACCCAGGTAGTCTTCCGGGGTTACAACTTCGACCTTCATGATCGGCTCGAGAACCACACCGCCGCCTTTAGTGGCCAGCTGTTTGGTCGCCATCGAAGCAGCGATCTTGAACGCCATTTCGTTGGAGTCGACGTCGTGGTACGAACCGTCGAATACCGCGGCCTTCAGGCCGATCAGAGGATAGCCGGCAACAACGCCGTTCTTCATCTGCTCTTCGATACCCTTCTGGATCGGGGCGATGAATTCCTTAGGAATTACACCACCAACGACTTCGTTGGAGAACACCAGACCTTCGGTGATGTTGCCTTTCTCGTCGACTTCTGGCTCCGAGAAACGGATCCAGCAGTGACCGAACTGACCACGACCGCCCGACTGACGAACGAACTTGCCTTCGATCTCGACGTTGGACTTGGTGATCTTCTCGCGGTACGAAACCTGCGGCTTGCCGATGTTGGCTTCGACGTTGAATTCGCGCTTCATGCGATCAACGAGGATGTCCAAGTGCAGCTCACCCATGCCCGAGATGATGGTCTGGCCAGTCTCTTCGTCGGTCTTGACGCGGAACGACGGGTCTTCCTGGGCCAGCTTGCCCAGTGCAATACCCATCTTCTCCTGGTCAGCCTTGGTTTTCGGCTCTACGGAGAGCGAAATAACCGGCTCAGGGAAGTCCATACGCTCAAGAATGATTGGCTTGTCGGCGTTGCACAGGGTTTCGCCCGTGGTCACATCCTTCATACCGATCAGTGCGGCGATGTCGCCAGCGCGCACTTCCTTGATCTCTTCACGCTGGTTGGCGTGCATCTGCACCATACGGCCAACGCGCTCTTTCTTGCCTTTGACCGAGTTGATGACCGAGTCACCAGAGGTCAGAACGCCCGAGTAGACGCGAACGAAGGTCAGAGTACCCACGAACGGGTCAGTCGCGATCTTGAACGCCAGAGCCGAGAACGGCTCGTCGTCGTCAGCGTGACGCACGTCTTTACGAACAGCCGGATCTTCTTTGTCCAGCTCTTTGTCGTCCGGGTTGATACCCTGGATTGCAGGGATCTCGGTCGGAGCAGGCAGGTAGTCGATGACGGCGTCGAGAACCAGGGGAACGCCCTTGTTCTTGAACGACGAACCGCAGACGGCCGGTACGATTTCGCTGGCCAGGGTGCGCGCGCGCAGACCGGCCTTGATCTCTTCGACGGTCAGCTCTTCGCCTTCCAGGTACTTGTTCATCAGCTCTTCGCTGGACTCGGCAGCCGCTTCAACCATGTTGGAGCGCCACTCTTGAGCCAGCTCCAGCATATCGGCAGGAATTTCTTCCTCGCGATAGGTGGTGCCCTTGTCGTCGTCGTTCCAGTAGATAGCCTTCATCTTGATCAGGTCGACCTGACCCTGGAAGTTATCTTCCGAACCGATGGCCAGCTGAACAGGAACCGGGGTGTGACCCAGACGGTTCTTGATCTGACCTACGACGCGCAGGAAGTTTGCACCGGCACGGTCCATCTTGTTCACGTAAACAACACGTGGAACGCCGTATTTGTTGGCCTGACGCCATACGGTTTCGGACTGAGGCTCAACACCGGAGGTACCGCAGAACACAACGACCGCGCCGTCGAGTACGCGCAGCGAACGCTCTACTTCAATGGTGAAGTCAACGTGGCCGGGGGTGTCGATGACGTTTACACGGTAGTTGTCATACTGACCAACGGAGCCTTTCCAGAAGGTGGTAACGGCAGCGGAGGTAATGGTGATACCCCGCTCCTGCTCCTGCACCATCCAGTCGGTGGTCGCGGCGCCGTCATGCACCTCGCCCATTTTGTGGCTCAGACCTGTGTAGAACAGGATCCGCTCGGTAGTGGTGGTCTTGCCCGCGTCAACGTGGGCACAGATACCAATGTTACGGTAGCGGTTAATTGCTGTAGTACGAGCCATAAAGCCCTCGCAAAATGATTGATGCTTGAATTAGAAGCGGTAGTGCGAGAACGCTTTGTTGGCTTCAGCCATACGGTGAACGTCTTCACGCTTCTTGACTGCAGCACCCTTGCCTTCGGCAGCATCCAGCAGTTCGCCGGCCAAACGCAGAGCCATCGACTTCTCGCCGCGCTTGCGGGCGTAGTCTACGAGCCAGCGCATTGCCAGAGCGTTACGACGGGATGGACGAACTTCAACCGGAACCTGGTAAGTAGCACCGCCTACACGACGGGACTTAACTTCGACCAGCGGAGCGATGGCGTCGAGAGCTTTCTCGAAGATTTCCAGGGGGTCGCTGTTCTTGCGTGCTTTGACGGTATCCAGGGCACCGTAAACGATGCGCTCGGCTACGGCCTTCTTGCCGCTTTCCATCACGTGGTTCATGAACTTGGCGAGGATCTGGGATCCGTACTTCGGATCGTCAAGGATCTCACGTTTTGCTGCTACACGACGTCTTGGCATGATAAGCCCTCAAACGGTCTTCAGGTTAGCCCGGGACGTGGGTCTTCGACCCCTGCCCGACCTTACTCTTATCGACTCAAAAAAATGGATGTCTGCAAACGGCCGATTACTTCGGACGCTTGGTACCGTACTTCGAACGACCCTGGTTACGGCCTTTAACGCCCGAAGTATCCAGAGAGCCGCGAACGGTGTGGTAACGAACACCTGGCAAGTCTTTTACACGGCCGCCACGGATCAGGACGACGCTGTGCTCTTGCAGGTTGTGGCCTTCACCACCGATGTACGAGGAAACCTCGAAACCGTTGGTCAGACGCACACGGCATACTTTACGCAGTGCCGAGTTAGGTTTTTTCGGCGTGGTGGTGTACACACGGGTGCACACGCCACGACGTTGCGGGCAGTTCTGCAGCGCAGGAACGTCGGACTTCTCGACCGAACGCTTACGCGGCTGACGTACCAGCTGGTTGATAGTTGCCATCTACTAGCTCCACTGATTGTCTTGCGACTCTATTGTCTTGCAAGAAAGCCAAAAATTGGCGAGACGGAGCCTCACCAAATTTAAGGGTACAAAAGTCTAAAGAGGATCTTGCACCCAGTCAAGACGAGGCCCCGACCAACCCCGCCCGATCATCGGCAACATTTTATGTCGCCGATGCCCGTTCGAGGCTGGTCGGGGCCCTGCCCTGTACTTAGTTACCGCTGGAATTCAGCGCTTCGGTCAGTGCGGCTTCCACCTCACTGGCACTTACGCGCAGCGGCTTGTCGGCATCACGGCGACGCTTGCGCTCGCTGTGGTAGGCCAGACCAGTACCAGCCGGGATCAGACGACCCACGACCACGTTCTCTTTCAGGCCGCGCAGGTAATCGCGCTTGCCGGTTACCGCCGCTTCGGTCAGTACGCGGGTGGTTTCCTGGAAGGAAGCCGCGGAGATGAACGATTCGGTCGACAGCGACGCCTTGGTGATACCCAGCAGCACGCGAGTGAACTTCGAGATGAACTTGTCCTCGCCGGCGAGACGCTCGTTCTCGACCAGTACGTGAGTCAGTTCCATCTGGTCGCCCTTGATGAAGCTGGAATCGCCCGACTCGGAGATCTCGACCTTGCGCAGCATCTGACGCAGGATGGTCTCGATGTGCTTGTCGTTGATCTTCACGCCTTGCAGACGGTAAACGTCCTGGATCTCGTTGACGATGTACTTCGCCAGCGCGCTCACACCCAGCAGACGCAGGATGTCGTGCGGATCGCTCGGGCCGTCGGAGATAACTTCACCGCGGTTTACCTGCTCACCTTCGAAGACGTTCAGGTGGCGCCACTTCGGAATCAGCTCTTCGTACGGATCGCTACCGTCGGTCGGAGTGATTACCAGGCGACGCTTGCCCTTGGTCTCTTTACCGAATGCGATGGTGCCGCTGACTTCAGCCAGAATCGAGGCTTCTTTCGGACGGCGCGCTTCGAACAAGTCGGCAACGCGCGGCAGACCACCGGTGATGTCACGGGTCTTCGACGTTTCTTGCGGGATACGCGCGATAACGTCACCAACACCGATCTGGGCACCGTCAGCCACACCAACGAGGGCGTTGGCTGGCAGGAAGTACTGAGCCGGTACGTCGGTACCAGGCAGGTACAGATCCTTGCCATTGGCATCGACCATCTTGATTGCCGGACGGATTTCCTTGCCTGCGGCAGGGCGATCCTTGACGTCCAGTACTTCAATGTTGGTCAAGCCGGTCAGCTCATCGGTCTGACGCTTGATGGTGATGTTTTCTTCCATGCCCACGAAGGTCACGGTACCTTTCAGCTCGGTAACGATCGGGTGGGTGTGCGGGTCCCACTTGGCGACGATGGCGCCAGCTTCGACCTTTTCACCTTCCTTGACCGAAATCACCGCACCGTAAGGCAGCTTGTAACGCTCACGCTCACGACCGAATTCGTCGGCGATGGCCAACTCACCGGAACGCGATACAGCAACCAAGTTGCCGTCGGCACGCTCAACCTGCTTCAGGTTGTGCAGACGCACCATACCGCCGTTCTTAACCTGGACGCTGTCAGCTGCCGAAGTACGGCTTGCAGCACCACCGATGTGGAACGTACGCATGGTCAGCTGGGTACCCGGCTCACCGATCGACTGCGCAGCGATAACGCCGACAGCTTCACCGATGTTCACCTGGTGACCACGCGCCAGGTCACGACCGTAGCACTTGGCGCAGATGCCGTAGCGGGTTTCGCAGTTGATCGGCGAGCGTACGATAACTTCGTCGATGCTGTTCAGCTCGATGAATTCGACCCACTGCTCGTCGACCAGCGTACCGGCTGGAACGATGACATCTTCGGTACCTGGCTTGAATACGTCACGGGCGATTACACGACCCAGTACACGCTCACCCAGCGGCTCTACAACGTCACCGCCTTCGATGTGCGGAGTCATCAGCAGGCCATGGTCGGTGCCGCAGTCGATCTCGGTCACGACCAGGTCTTGCGCCACGTCTACCAGACGACGAGTCAGGTAACCGGAGTTAGCAGTCTTCAAGGCGGTATCCGCCAGACCCTTACGAGCACCGTGAGTCGAGATGAAGTACTGAAGTACGCTCAGACCTTCACGGAAGTTCGCAGTGATCGGCGTCTCGATGATCGAGCCGTCCGGCTTGGCCATCAGACCACGCATACCGGCCAGCTGACGGATCTGGGCCGCAGAACCCCGCGCACCCGAGTCAGCCATCATGTACATCGAGTTGAAGGACTCTTGCTCGACTTCCTTGCCCTCGCGGTCGATGACCTTCTCTTTCGAGAGGTTGGCCATCATCGCCTTGGACACTTCGTCGTTCGCCTTGGACCACAAGTCGATGACTTTGTTGTACTTCTCGCCCTGGGTTACCAGGCCGGAAGCGTACTGGCTCTCGATTTCCTTCACTTCATCGGTAGCGCTGTTGATGATGCGCGCTTTCTCATCAGGGATGACAAAGTCGTTCACACCAATGGACACGCCAGAGATGGTGGAGTAAGCGAAACCGGTGTACATCAGTTGGTCAGCGAAGATGACGGTCTCTTTCAGACCCACCACGCGGTAGCACTGGTTGATCAGCTTGGAGATCGCTTTCTTCTTCATCGGCTGGTTGACCACGTCGTACGGCAGACCTGCCGGTACAACCTGGAACAGCAGCGCACGGCCAACGGTGGTGTCGACGATGCGGGTGTTCTTGGTCACGCTGCCATCACGATCTTTCACGGTTTCGTTGATACGAACCTTGATTTTCGCGTGCAAGGCAGCCTCGCCGGCGCGGAATACGCGGTCGACTTCCTGCAGGTCGGCAAATACGCGACCTTCACCCTTGGCGTTGATGGCTTCACGGGTCATGTAGTAAAGACCCAGTACAACGTCCTGCGACGGAACGATGATTGGCTCACCGTTGGCTGGCGACAGGATGTTGTTGGTCGACATCATCAGCGCGCGCGCTTCGAGCTGGGCTTCCAGCGTCAGCGGCACGTGAACAGCCATCTGGTCACCGTCGAAGTCGGCGTTGTACGCGGCACAGACCAGCGGGTGCAGCTGAATAGCCTTACCTTCGATCAGTACCGGCTCAAAGGCCTGGATACCCAGACGGTGCAGTGTTGGTGCACGGTTGAGCAGTACGGGGTGTTCGCGAATCACTTCGGCGAGAACGTCCCACACCTCTGGCAGCTCGCGCTCGACCATCTTCTTGGCAGCCTTGATGGTGGTCGCCAGACCACGCATTTCAAGCTTGCCGAAAATGAACGGCTTGAACAGCTCGAGGGCCATCTTCTTCGGCAGACCGCACTGGTGCAGACGCAGGGTCGGGCCTACGGTAATTACCGAACGACCGGAGTAGTCCACGCGCTTACCGAGCAAGTTCTGACGGAAACGACCTTGCTTACCTTTGATCATGTCAGCCAGGGACTTCAGCGGACGCTTGTTCGAGCCAGTGATGGCGCGACCGCGACGGCCGTTGTCCAGCAGGGCGTCGACCGCTTCCTGCAGCATGCGCTTTTCGTTGCGCACGATGATGTCTGGCGCCGACAGATCCAGCAGGCGCTTCAGACGGTTGTTACGGTTGATCACCCGACGATACAGGTCGTTCAGGTCGGAGGTCGCGAAGCGGCCACCATCCAGCGGTACCAGCGGACGCAGATCCGGCGGCAGCACTGGCAGGACGGTCAGGACCATCCACTCAGGCAGGTTGCCCGAGCCCTGGAAAGCTTCCATCAGCTTCAGGCGCTTGGACAGCTTCTTGATCTTGGTTTCCGAGTTGGTCTGCGGAATTTCTTCGCGCAGGCGGCCAATCTCGTGCTCCAGGTCGATAGCGTGCAGCAGCTCGCGGACAGCCTCGGCACCCATGCGGGCGTCGAAGTCGTCACCGAACTCTTCCAGCGCTTCGAAGTACTGCTCATCGTTCAGCAGCTGGCCCTTCTCCAGGGTGGTCATGCCCGGATCGATAACGACATAGCTCTCGAAGTAGAGCACGCGCTCGATGTCACGCAGGGTCATGTCCATCAGCAAGCCGATACGGGACGGCAGCGATTTCAGGAACCAGATGTGAGCAACTGGCGAGGCCAGTTCGATGTGCGCCATGCGCTCACGACGAACCTTCGCCAAGGCAACTTCAACGCCGCACTTCTCGCAGATCACACCGCGGTGCTTGAGGCGCTTGTACTTGCCGCACAGGCACTCGTAGTCCTTGACTGGGCCAAAGATCTTGGCGCAGAACAGGCCGTCGCGCTCAGGCTTGAACGTACGGTAGTTGATGGTTTCCGGCTTCTTAACTTCACCGAACGACCACGAACGGATCATTTCAGGCGACGCCAGACCGATACGGATGGCGTCGAACTCTTCGACTTGACCCTGGTTTTTCAGCAAATTCAGTAGGTCTTTCAAGGCCTTTCCTCCTGGCGGAGCAGGGAGCGGGCATTACCTGCCCCACTCCCCTTCGCGTCACGTGTTATTCGGTTTCCAGATCGATATCGATACCGAGCGAACGGATCTCTTTGATCAACACGTTGAAGGACTCGGGCATGCCCGGCTCCATACGGTGATCGCCATCCACGATGTTCTTGTACATCTTGGTACGGCCGTTCACGTCGTCCGACTTCACTGTGAGCATTTCTTGCAGGGTGTATGCCGCGCCGTATGCTTCCAGCGCCCACACTTCCATCTCCCCGAAACGCTGACCACCGAACTGCGCCTTACCACCCAGCGGCTGCTGGGTAACCAGGCTGTAGGAACCAGTGGAACGCGCGTGCATCTTGTCGTCCACCAAGTGGTTCAGCTTGAGCATGTACATGTAACCAACGGTCACAG
Source organism: Pseudomonas sp. NBRC 111140 (assembly GCF_001320885.1). Lineage (NCBI taxonomy): Bacteria > Pseudomonadati > Pseudomonadota > Gammaproteobacteria > Pseudomonadales > Pseudomonadaceae > Pseudomonas > Pseudomonas sp. NBRC 111140. The sequence goes on along the minus strand of NZ_BCBQ01000119.1, from coordinate 7,480 downwards.
GGCGCTCGAACTTGTTGCCGGTACGGCCATCGAACAGCACCATCTGGCCGCTCTCTGGCAGGTCGGCCAGCTTCAGCATGGCCTTGATCTCGCGTTCCTTGGCACCATCGAAGACCGGGGTAGCCATAGGCACGCCTTTCTTCAGGTTGTTGGCCAGGGCCAGGATCTCTTCGTCGGTGAACTCGTCGAGGTTTTCCTGACGACCGCCGATCTCGTTGTAGACCTCGGTCAGGAACACGCGCAGCTCAGCGGCTTTGCGCTGCTCTTCGAGCATGCGGTCGATCTTCTCCCCCAGGCCCTTGGCCGCCAGGCCCAGGTGGGTTTCAAGGATCTGACCAACGTTCATACGCGAAGGTACGCCCAGCGGGTTCAGTACGACGTCAACCGGAGTACCGTTGGCATCGTGCGGCATGTCTTCTACCGGCATGATTACCGAGACAACACCTTTGTTACCGTGACGACCGGCCATCTTGTCACCCGGCTGGATGCGACGGCGGATTGCCAGGTAAACCTTGACGATCTTCAGTACGCCCGGCGCCAGGTCATCGCCCTGCTGCAGCTTGCGCTTCTTGTCTTCGAACTTGTCGTCCAGCAGACGGCGACGGTCGACGATGTACTGCTGAGCCTTTTCCAGCTGCTCGTTCAGTGCATCTTCAGCCATGCGCAGCTTGAACCACTGGCCGTGCTCCAGACCGTCCAGCACTTCGTCAGTGATCACGGTGCCTTTCTTCAGGCCCGCGCCACCGTCGACCACCTGGCCGTTCAGGGCAGAACGCAGACGCTCGAAGGTTGCACCTTCGACGATGCGGAACTCTTCGTTGAGGTCCTTGCGGATCTCGTCCAGCTGCATCTTCTCGATGGCCAGGGCGCGGCTGTCGCGCTCGACGCCATCACGGGTGAAGACCTGTACGTCGATGACAGTACCCTTGGTGCCGGTTGGCACACGCAGGGAGGTGTCCTTAACGTCGCTGGCCTTCTCACCGAAGATTGCGCGCAGCAGTTTTTCTTCCGGAGTCAGCTGGGTTTCGCCTTTTGGCGTGACTTTGCCGACCAGGATGTCGCCAGCGCCGACTTCAGCACCTACGTAAACGATACCGGCTTCGTCCAGCTTGTTCAGTGCAGCTTCACCCACGTTCGGGATGTCCGCAGTGATTTCCTCTGGGCCAAGCTTGGTGTCACGCGCCACACAGGTCAGTTCCTGAATGTGGATGGTGGTGAAGCGGTCTTCCTGAACCACACGCTCGGACAGGCAGATGGAGTCTTCGAAGTTGAAGCCGTTCCACGCCATGAACGCGATGCGCATGTTCTGACCCAGTGCCAGCTCACCCATGTCGGTGGACGGGCCGTCGGCCATGATGTCGCTACGCTGAACCTTGTCACCCTTGCTCACCAGCGGACGCTGGTTGATGCAGGTGTTCTGGTTCGAACGGGTGTATTTGGTCAGGTTGTAGATATCTACACCTGCTTCACCGGTTTCCACCTCGTCGTCGTTAACGCGAACAACGATACGGCTGGCGTCGACCGAATCGATCACACCACCGCGGCGAGCAACCACGCAGACACCGGAGTCACGGGCAACGTTGCGCTCCATGCCGGTACCTACCAGCGGCTTGTCAGCACGCAGGGTCGGTACAGCCTGACGCTGCATGTTCGAGCCCATCAATGCACGGTTGGCGTCGTCGTGCTCAAGGAACGGAATCAGCGACGCAGCAACAGAAACAACCTGCTTCGGCGAAACGTCCATCAGGGTGACGTCTTCCGGCGCCTTGACGGTGAATTCGTTGAGGTGACGAACAGCTACCAGCTCATCGATCAGTTGCTTCTTCTCGTTCATCGCGGCCGAAGCCTGGGCGATGACGTGATCCGCTTCTTCAATGGCCGACAGGAACACGATGTCGTCGCTGACAACGCCTTCCTTCACCACGCGGTACGGGCTTTCCAGGAAGCCGTACTGGTTGGTGCGGGCATAGGCCGCCAGGGAGTTGATCAGGCCGATGTTCGGACCTTCAGGGGTCTCGATCGGGCACACACGGCCGTAGTGGGTCGGGTGTACGTCACGGACTTCGAAGCCGGCACGCTCACGGGTCAGACCGCCAGGGCCGAGTGCGGAAACGCGGCGCTTGTGGGTGATCTCGGAGAGCGGGTTGTTCTGGTCCATGAACTGGGACAGCTGGCTGGAACCGAAGAACTCTTTCACCGCCGCCGCAACCGGCTTGGCGTTGATCAGGTCTTGCGGCATCAGGCCTTCGCTTTCTGCCATCGACAGACGTTCCTTGACCGCACGCTCGACGCGCACCAGGCCAACACGGAACTGGTTTTCAGCCATTTCGCCGACGCAACGTACGCGACGGTTACCCAGGTGGTCGATGTCGTCGACGATGCCCTTGCCGTTACGGATATCGACCAGGGTCTTCAGGACCTCGACGATGTCTTCCTTGCTCAGCACGCCCGAACCTTCGATCTCGGTACGACCGATACGACGGTTGAACTTCATGCGGCCTACGGCCGACAGGTCGTAACGCTCGGCGCTGAAGAACAGGTTGTTGAACAGGGTCTCGGCTGCATCCTTGGTTGGCGGCTCGCCTGGACGCATCATGCGGTAGATTTCGACCAGAGCTTCCAGCTGGTTGCTGGTGGTGTCGATCTTCAGGGTGTCGGAGATGAACGGACCGCAATCAATGTCGTTGGTGTACAGGGTCTCGATACGGACAACCTGCGCCTTGGCGACCTTGATCAGCAGTTCGGTGGTCATCTCGGTGTTGCATTCAGCGAGGATCTCGCCGGTAGCCGGATGCACGATAGCCTTGGCGGTAGTGCGACCCAGGACGTATTCCATTGGAACGTCCAGCTGCTTGACGCCGGCTTTTTCGAGCTGGTTGATGTGGCGCGCGGTGATACGACGGCCTTGCTCAACGATGACTTTGCCGGTTTCGTCATGGATGTCCATGACTGCAACTTCACCACGCAGACGCTGCGGCACCAGTTCCAGGCTGAGTTTCTCGCCGGAAATGTGGAACACGTTGGTGGTATAGAAGGTGTTCAGCACTTCTTCAGTGCTGTAACCCAGGGCGCGCAGAAGCACCGAGGCCGGCAGTTTGCGGCGACGGTCGATACGCACGAACACGCAGTCCTTCGGGTCGAACTCGAAGTCCAGCCAGGAGCCGCGGTAAGGGATGATGCGAGCGGAGTACAGCAGCTTGCCGGAGCTGTGAGTCTTGCCACGGTCGTGGTCGAAGAACACACCAGGCGAACGGTGCAGCTGGGAAACGATCACACGCTCGGTACCGTTGATAACGAAGGTACCGTTCTCAGTCATCAGGGGGATTTCACCCATGTAGACTTCTTGCTCTTTGATGTCCTTGATCGCTTTGTTCGACGATTCCTTGTCGAAGATGATCAGGCGCACCTTGACCCGCAGTGGGACCGCGAAGGTCACGCCACGCAGGACACATTCCTTCACATCGAAGGCGGGCTCGCCCAGGCGATAGCCTACGTACTCCAGGGCAGCATTGCCGGAGTAGCTGATGATCGGGAATACCGATTTGAAGGCCGCGTGCAGGCCGACGTCGCGGAAGTGATCCTTGGATGCTCCCGCTTGCAGGAATTCGCGATACGAATCCAGCTGGATGGCCAGGAGGTAAGGCACATCCATAACGTCCGGCAACTTGCTAAAGTCCTTGCGGATACGTTTTTTCTCAGTGTATGAGTAAGCCATCAGCGTTCCCCAGCTTGGTCACCTGCTTGTTTGGCTTCTCCCGGCGGGAGCAGCCAGAAAATCGTGCAAACCCCTTGGTTTGCGCCACCCACATGGGTGTCTTGCAGCTCGTTATCGGGACCGGCCTGACCGGCCACCAATAACGGAAAAAGGCCGGTGGCATAAGCCACCAGCCATCAGCCTTCGCTCAACGCTCAGGCTGGCATCGCACAGTCGAGATTACTTCAGCTCGACTTTGGCGCCTGCTTCTTCCAGCTTCTTCTTAGCGTCTTCAGCGGCTTCTTTCGAAACGCCTTCAGCTACTACCTGAGGAGCGCCATCGACTTTCTCTTTGGCTTCTTTCAGGCCCAGACCGGTCAGTTCGCGAACGGCTTTGATCACGTTCACTTTCTTGTCGCCGGCTTCAACCAGAACAACGTTGAACTCGGTCTGCTCTTCAACAACGGCAGCAGCAGCAGCTGGGCCAGCAGCGGCAACAGCAGCGGTAACGCCGAAGGTTTCTTCCATTGCTTTGATCAGCTCAACAACTTCCAGAACGGTTTTCTGGCCGATTGCTTCGATGATTTGTTCGTTAGTCAGAGACATGACTTAAATCCTGTATTGGGGTGACAGCCTACGCAGCCATCAAATTAAACGTATGATTTTGAAAGAGTTCGCGTGCCTTAGGCAGCGGTAGCTTCTTTCTGGTCGCGAATGGCTGCCAGAGTACGAGCCAGCTTGCTGGTGGCGCCTTGGATAACGCTCATCAGTCGTGCAATAGCTTCGTCGCGGGTCGGCAGGGTAGCCAACACGTCGATCTGGTTCGCTGCAATGAAATTGCCGTCAAACGCAGCTGCCTTGATCTCGAACTTGTCCTGACCCTTGGCGAACTCTTTGAACAGACGAGCAGCAGCGCCCGGGTGTTCGTTGGAGAAAGCAATCAGGGTCGGGCCTTTGAACGCGTCGTTGAGGATCGAAAATTCGGTGCCTTCAACAGCGCGCTTGAGCAGGGTGTTACGTACAACACGTACGTAAACGCCAGCTTCGCGGGCCTCTTTACGGAGTCCGGTCATTGCGCTTACAGTCACACCACGGGCATCGGCCACGACAGCGGACAGAGCGACTTTGGCAGCCTCGTTGACTTCAGCGACGATGGCCTTCTTGTCTTCGAGTTTAATTGCCACGGGTTTACTCCTGGTTTTTACCGTTTCATCTGGCCGAAGCCGGATGTCGTTTTGGTGTCTGATTCGGTAACGAATCGGGAGCACCATCTGCGTGGGCTGGTGTTTTAAGGCTTGCGCCGCCTACGGTCTTGGATAGCCCCCGCCAGGCAGGGACCCCAATTTTTGCTGGCGGCGCGACTGGTCGCGCCGCCATGTTCTTACACGTTCAGCGAGCTCTGATCGATGACCAGACCTGGGCCCATGGTGGTGCTCAGGGTAACGCGCTTGACGTAGATACCTTTCGAAGAAGCTGGCTTGATACGCTTCAGATCAGCGATCAGGGCCTCAACGTTTTCCTTCAGCTTGCCAGCTTCAAAGCCGACCTTGCCAACGGAAGTGTGGATGATACCGTTTTTGTCGGTACGGTAGCGAACCTGACCAGCCTTGGCGTTTTTCACGGCAGTGGCTACGTCTGGGCTAACGGTACCAACTTTCGGGTTAGGCATCAGGCCGCGAGGACCCAGAACCTGACCCAGTTGACCTACAACGCGCATGGCATCAGGCGATGCGATGACGACGTCATAGTTCAGGTCGCCGGCTTTCATTTCGGCAGCCAGATCGTCCATACCTACACGGTCAGCGCCGGCAGCCAGAGCGGCTTCAGCAGCTGGACCCTGGGTGAAAACAGCAACGCGAACGGTCTTACCAGTGCCGTGTGGCAGCACAGTAGCGCTACGTACGACCTGGTCGGATTTACGCGGGTCAACACCGAGGTTAACGGCGATGTCGTAGGACTCGACGAACTTGGCAGCAGGCAGCGAAGCCAGCAGAGTTGCCGCTTCTTCGAAGTTGTAGGACTTGCCTGCTTCGATTTTTTCGGCGATTGCCTTTTGGCGCTTGGTCAGCTTAGCCATTACACACCCTCCACGTTCAGGCCCATGCTGCGGGCAGAGCCAGCGATGGTGCGTACAGCAGCATCCAGGTCAGCGGCAGTCAGATCAGCCTGTTTAGCTTTGGCGATGTCTTCCAGCTGAGCACGGGTAACGGTACCGACTTTAACGGTGTTCGGACGAGCCGAACCACTGGTCAGGCCAGCAGCTTTCTTCAGCAGAACCGAGGCAGGGGTGCTCTTGGTCTCGAAGGTGAAGCTACGGTCGCTGTAGACAGTGATGATCACTGGAGTCGGCAGGCCGGCTTCTTGACCCTGAGTACGGGCGTTGAAGGCCTTGCAGAATTCCATGATGTTCACACCATGTTGACCCAGTGCTGGACCAACGGGTGGGCTTGGGTTGGCCTGGCCGGCCTTAACTTGCAGCTTGATGTAAGCCTGAATCTTCTTAGCCATGAGCTACTCCAAAATCGGGTACAAACGCCTGATGGCTCCCCGGATGACTTGCGTTTTATCCCAGTGACGACAAAACCCCGCAACACACAGGGCTGCGGGGTTTGGGATGCTTCGTCCGCCTAGACCTTTTCGACCTGGCTGAACTCGAGCTCCACCGGAGTAGAGCGACCGAAAATGAGCACTGCAACCTGCAGGCGGCTCTTTTCGTAGTTAACCTCTTCGACACTACCATTGAAGTCAGCGAACGGACCGTCAATGACTCGAACCACTTCACCTGGCTCGAACAGCGTCTTCGGCTTCGGCTTGTCGCTGCCGTCGGCAACACGACGCAGGATAGCCTCAGCTTCTTTATCAGTGATCGGCGCAGGCTTATCTGCAGTACCACCGATAAAGCCCATCACACGAGGGGTATCCTTGACCAAGTGCCAAGTCCCTTCGTTCATCTCCATCTGGACCAATACATAGCCAGGGAAGAATTTACGCTCACTCTTGCGCTTCTGGCCGTTGCGCATTTCGACGACTTCTTCGGTCGGAACCAGGATCTCGCCGAAACCGTCTTCCATGCCAGCCAGCTTGACGCGCTCAATCAGGGAGCGCATTACATGCTTCTCGTAACCCGAGTAAGCATGCACAACATACCAACGCTTAGCCACGGGACACCTTTAGCCAACGATCAAGGAGACCGCCCAGCCGAGCAGGGAATCAAGACCCCACAGCAGCAGTGCCATAACCAGCACAACAGCCACGACAATCAGCGTGGTCTGGGTGGTTTCCTGGCGGGTCGGCCACACGACTTTACGAATCTCGGTACGAGCTTCCTTCGCAAGCGCAAAGAACGACTTGCCCTTCGCAGTCTGCAGAGCTACAAAGCCCGCGACAGCAGCCAGGACGAGAAGTGCGAGAACGCGATACAGGATTGGAGAGGCGGAGTAGTATTGATTACCCACAACACCAACAACCACCAAAGCCACTACAGCGAGCCACTTGAACAGATCAAAACGCGATTCTTGGGCTTCAGTTTTGGGAGTCATCGAGGAGGATCCTGTAAGAAGAAAGCCATCACACCGAAGTGAAATGGCAGGTCAGGAGGGAATCGAACCCCCAACCTACGGTTTTGGAGACCGTCGCTCTGCCAATTGAGCTACTGACCTGTAACGCTGTATCAGGCCGGCAATTATACCGGCCTGATCAAGTAAATCAACTACTTATTCAATAATTTTTGCTACGACACCGGCGCCGACGGTACGACCGCCTTCACGGATTGCGAAGCGCAGACCA
>NZ_BCBQ01000118.1:0-15788 GCF_001320885.1 Pseudomonas sp. NBRC 111140 | reverse complement strand
AAGAGTGTTCCTGAGGGCATGCGCGTATTGGTGGATACTGGCCTGCCGGTAGAGCCCGGCAGGCTGGTGATTGCGCGCCAGCCGGGGCGGCCTGCTGTGTTGCGGCAGTTGGTCGAAGAGGGTGGCGACAAGATGCTCAAGCCGCTGAATACGCGCTATCCGACAATCCTGTGTGAAGAGGGATGCGAGTTTATCGGTGTGGTCGTGCGGGTGCATGGCGCCTTCTAGAATGCCGGGGCCGCAAAGCGGCCCCCGTACCCTTACTCCACCAGTTCGACCAGCACCGTCCCTTCGCTGACCATATCGCCTTCTTGGCAGAACAATGCCTTCACTGTGCCTGAATGCGGCGCACGAATGCTGTGCTCCATTTTCATGGCCTCCAGCACCACCAGCGCGGTGCCTGCTTCCACCACCTGTCCCGGTTCCACCAGCACCCGCACGATGCTGCCGTTCATGGGCGCACCCAGCCCGCCCTGATGACTGTGGCTGGCTTCCGCCTGCGCGATCGGGTCGAAGGCTTCGATGGCATGCATCTCGCCATCCCACTGCAGATACAGCGTGCCACCCCGGCGGATGGCCAGGTGCTGACGACGTACGCCGTCCTGGTCATGCAGCAGTTGTTCGCCCGTTAGCTGCCAGGTAGGCGCAGCACTGCGTTCCAAGGCAACCGCCTGATCCTGCCCGCCGCTCACCAGATGCAGGCTGCTACGCGCTGGCAGGCCCAAGCGCAGGCCGTTGCACTCACCCCACGGCGAATGGCAGTCGTCATCGCGGTGATGGCCGGCCTGACCTTGCAGCCATGCCTCGGCCGCCGCCTCCCAGAAACCTGCTGGCATTGCCTGTGGTGCCGGCAGCAAAACCGCCTGGTGGCGCGGAATGAAGCCGGTATCCAGCTCCGCCGCCGCAAACGCCGGGTGGGCCAGGATGCGGCGCAGGAAGGCGATGTTGGTCTTCAGCCCGCCAATGGCGAACTCGTCGAGCATGGCCAGCAAGCGCAGGCGCGCCTGCTCGCGGTCTTCGCCCCAGGCGATCAGCTTGCCCAGCATCGGGTCGTAGAACGGCGACACCACATCGCCTTCGCTGACCCCGCTGTCCACCCGCCGGCCCTCGCCTGGCGCCGACTCCCGATACAGCATCAGCTTGCCGGTTGCGGGCAAGAATTCATTGGCCGGGTCCTCGGCATACAGGCGCACCTCGATGGCATGGCCGATCAGCGGCACCTGCTCCTGGGTGATCGGCAGGGCTTCGCCGCAGGCCACGCGAATTTGCCAGGCCACCAGGTCCAGGCCGGTAATGGCTTCGGTGACCGGGTGCTCCACCTGCAGGCGCGTGTTCATCTCCATGAAGAAGAACTCGCCACGGGCGTCGAGCAGAAACTCCACGGTGCCGGCGCCCACATAGCCGATGGCTTGTGCCGCGCGCACTGCGGCTTCGCCCATGGCACGGCGCAGTTCTGGCGAGAGGCCGGGGGCGGGAGCTTCTTCGACCACTTTCTGGTGGCGGCGCTGGATCGAGCAGTCACGCTCGTTGAGGTACAGGCAGTTGCCGTGTTGGTCGGCGAACACCTGGATCTCTACGTGGCGCGGTTTGAGCACGTATTTTTCCACCAGCATGCGCGAGTCGCCGAACGACGATTGCGCCTCACGCTGGGCCGAGGCCAGGGCGTCGGCCAGCTGGCTTTCTTCCTCGACCACTTTCATGCCCTTGCCACCGCCACCGGCGCTGGCCTTGAGCAGCACTGGGTAGCCGATGCGTTCGGCGGCGGCGCGGAAGGTGTCCAGGTCCTGGGCTTCACCGTGGTAGCCCGGCACCAGCGGCACGCCGGCAGCCTCCATCAACGCCTTGGCCGCCGATTTGCTGCCCATGGCGTCGATGGCGCTGGCCGGTGGGCCGAGGAAAATCAGCCCGGCTTGTTCGATGGCCCGGGCAAAACCTGCGTTCTCGGACAGGAAGCCATAACCTGGGTGGATGGCCTGGGCGCCGCTGGCCTTGGCCGCGGCCAGCAGTTTGTCGACCTGCAGGTAGCTTTCGGCAGCCTTGGTGCCGCCGAGGTCGACGCGGATGTCGGCTTCGCGGCTGTGCCGGGCGTCACGGTCGGTGGCGCTGTGCACGGCCACGGTGGTCAGGCCCATGGCCTTGGCGGTGCGCATCACCCGGCAGGCGATTTCGCCGCGGTTGGCGACCAGCAGGGTGGTCAAAACGGGGCGGCTCATGGGCGCGGCTCCTTCTTGTCATCGGTTTGCCAGGCGGGGCGGCGTTTTTCCAGGAAGGCGCGCAGGCCCTCCTGGCCTTCGGCGCTGACGCGGATACGGGCGATGGTGTTTTCGCAGTAACGGCGCAGGGCCGGGCTGAGTTCGCCATCGTCCACTTCGCGCAGCAGGTCCTTGGTGGCGCGCAACGCTTGTGGGCTGTTCTGCAGCAGGTTGTTCACCCAGGCTTCGACGTGGGCGTCCAGCTCGCTGGCTGGATACACCTCGGCCAGCAGGCCCAGCTCGCGGGCGCGCACGCCGCTGAAGCGCTCTGCGGTGAGCGCATAGCGGCGCGCGGCACGCTCGCCAATGGCCTTGACCACGAACGGGCTGATCACTGCCGGGGCCAGGCCGATGCGTACTTCCGACAGGCACAGCTGGGCGTCTTCGGCGCCGATGGCCATGTCACAGCAACTGATCAAACCCAGCGCGCCGCCAAAGGCTGCACCTTGCACCACCGCCAGGGTAGGGGCCTTGAGGCGGTGCAGGGCGTACATCAGCTCGCCCAGTTCGTGGGCATCATCCAGGTTGGTATTGAAGTCCAACTGCGCCGATTGCTGCATCCAGGCCAGGTCGGCGCCGGCGCTGAAGTGCCGGCCGCGGCCGCGCAGCAGCACGAAGCGCAGGCTGGCGTCTTCGGCCAACTGGTCGATGGCCACGATCAGCTCGCGGATCATCTGCGCGTTGAAGGCGTTGTTCTTGTCCTCGCGGCTCAGCCACAGGGTGGCGAAACCGCGCGGGTCGCGGGTCACTTCGAGGGTGCTGAAGTCGCTCATGGGTCACATCCGGAAAATGCCGAAGCGGCTCTGTTCGATCGGCGCGTTCAGCGCGGCAGACAACGCCAGGCCGAGCACGTCGCGGGTCTGTGCCGGGTCGATGACACCGTCGTCCCACAGGCGGGCGCTGGAGTAGTAGGGGTGGCCTTGATGCTCGTACTGGTCGAGGATCGGCTGCTTGAGCCTGGCTTCATCCTCGGCGCTGAACGGCTGGCCGCTGCGTTCGCTTTGCTCGCGCTTGACCTGGGCCAGAACCCCAGCGGCTTGTTCGGCGCCCATCACGCCGATCCGTGCGTTGGGCCACATCCACAGGAAGCGCGGGTCGTAGGCGCGGCCGCACATGCCGTAGTTGCCGGCGCCGAAGCTGCCACCGATGATTACCGTGAATTTCGGCACCTGGGCACACGCCACGGCGGTAACCAGCTTGGCGCCGTGCTTGGCGATGCCGCCTTCTTCGTACTTTTTGCCGACCATGAAGCCGGTGATGTTCTGCAGGAACAGCAGTGGGATACCGCGCTGGCAGGCCAGCTCGATGAAGTGCGCACCCTTTTGCGCCGCTTCGGCGAACAGAATGCCGTTGTTGGCCAGGATCGCTACCGGGTAACCGTGCAGGTGGGCGAAGCCGCACACCAGCGTAGTGCCGAACAGGGCCTTGAACTCATCGAAAACCGAGCCATCGACCAGCCGCGCAATCACTTCGCGCACGTCGAACGGTTGCTTGGCATCCGCTGGCACCACGCCATACAGTTCATCGGCGGCGTACAGCGGCGCCACCGGTGCCAGGCGTTGCAGCTTGCCCAGCTTGTGCCAGTTAAGGTTGGCCACGCTGCGCCGGGCAATGGCCAGGGCGTGCTCGTCATTGTCGGCATAATGGTCGGCCACGCCGCTGGTACGGCAATGCACATCGGCGCCACCCAGGTCTTCGGCGCTGACCACTTCACCGGTTGCGGCTTTCACCAAGGGCGGGCCAGCCAGGAAGATGGTCGCCTGCTGGCGCACCATGATCGCTTCGTCGGCCATGGCCGGTACGTAGGCGCCGCCAGCGGTGCACGACCCCATCACCACGGCAATCTGTGGAATACCTTGCGCGCTCATGTTGGCCTGGTTGAAGAAAATCCGCCCGAAATGCTCGCGGTCGGGGAACACTTCGTCCTGGCGTGGCAGGTTGGCGCCGCCCGAGTCCACCAGGTAGATGCACGGCAGGCGGTTTTGCAGCGCGATGGTTTGCGCGCGCAGGTGCTTCTTCACCGTCAGTGGGTAGTAGGAACCGCCCTTTACCGTGGCGTCATTGGCCACGATCATGCATTCCACGCCTTCGACGCGGCCGATGCCGGCAATCACGCCCGCAGCCGGCACGTCTTCGCCGTACACCTCATGGGCGGCCAGCTGGCCGATCTCGAGGAATGGCGAGCCAGGGTCCAGCAGGCGGTCGATACGCTCGCGCGGCAGCAGTTTACCGCGCGAGGTATGCCGTTCCTGGGCCTTGGGGCCGCCGCCCTGGGCGACCTGGGCGAGCAGGCCGCGCAGGGCCTGGACCTGTTCGAGCATCGCCGCACTGTTGCCGGCGAATTCCGCCGAACGTGGGTTGATCTGGGTGTGCAAGGTAGCCATGTGCGCCCGTCCCTTTATGCTCAGCGGGTTTCGTTGAACAGTTCGCGGCCGATCAGCATCCGGCGAATTTCGCTGGTGCCAGCGCCGATTTCGTACAGCTTGGCGTCGCGCAGCAGGCGGCCAGCCGGGAATTCGTTGATATAGCCGTTGCCACCGAGAATCTGGATCGCCTCCAGGGCCATTTGCGTGGCGCGTTCGGCGGTGTACAGGATGACGCCGGCAGCGTCCTTGCGGGTGGTCTCGCCACGGTCGCAAGCCTGGGCCACGGCATACAGGTAGGCGCGGCTGGCATTGAGCTGGGTGTACATGTCGGCGATCTTGCCCTGGATCAGCTGGAACTCGCCGATGCTCTGGCCGAACTGCTTGCGGTCATGAATGTAGGGCACCACCAGGTCCATGCAGCTTTGCATGATGCCGGTCGGGCCGCCGGACAGCACCACACGCTCGTAGTCCAGGCCACTCATCAGCACGCGCACGCCGCCATTGAGTTGGCCCAGGATGTTTTCTGCCGGCACTTGCACGTCGTCGAAGAACAGCTCGCAGGTGTTGGAGCCACGCATGCCAAGCTTGTCGAACTTGTTGCTGCGGCTGAAGCCTTTCCAGTCACGCTCGACGATGAAGGCGGTGATGCCGTGCGCGCCCTTGTCCAGGTCGGTCTTGGCGTAGATCACGTAGGTGTTGGCGTCGGGGCCGTTGGTGATCCAGGTCTTGCTGCCGTTGAGCACGTAGTGGTCGCCGCGCTTTTCCGCACGCAGTTTCATCGACACCACATCGGAGCCGGCATTGGGCTCGCTCATGGCCAAGGCGCCGATGTGCTCGCCGCTGATCAGCTTGGGCAAGTACTTGAGCTTCTGCTCGTGGGTACCGTTGCGGTTGATCTGGTTGACGCACAGGTTGGAGTGGGCGCCATAGGACAGTGCCACCGAGGCCGAGCCACGGCTGATTTCTTCCATCGAGACCACATGGGCCAGGTAGCCCAGGCCAGCGCCACCGTATTCTTCCGGGACGGTGATCCCCAGCAGGCCCATGTCACCGAACTTGCACCACATGTCGGCGGGGAACAGGTTGTCGTGGTCGATTTGAGCGGCGCGCGGGGCCAGTTCGGCGGCGACGAAGGTACGCACCTGGTCGCGGAGCATGTCGATGGTCTCGCCCAGGGCGAAGTTCAGGGAGGGGTAATGCATGCTGGGGCACCTTCTTGTTCTTGAAATGGGGTTACACCGTAGCGTCAGGGCAATCCGCCGGCCCTGCGAGACCCGGTGTCGTTCATCACCTTTACGTTAACGTAAACCTGCGTGCGACCACTGTCAATCCACTCATCACCTTTACGTAAACGTAAATCTGCGCCAGAGTATTCCCGCTTGCTTCAGCCGTGCCCAGAACAACCACAAGAAGGGACACCCATGAGTCAACCGAGTTATACCCGCGGTCGCCAGGACCAAGCCTTGCTGACCCAGACCATCGGCCAGGCCTTCGATGCCACCGTGGCCCGCTGTGCCGACAGCGAGGCGCTGGTGTCGCGCCATCAAGGCCTGCGCTACAGCTGGCGGCAGTTGGCCGCACAGGTCGAAAACCATGCACGCGCGCTCATGGCCCTGGGCGTGAACACCGGCGAGCGTGTCGGTATCTGGTCGCCCAACTGCGCGCAATGGTGCATTTTGCAACTGGCCAGCGCCAAGGTCGGGGCCATCCTGGTCAACATCAACCCTGCCTATCGCGTGGGCGAGTTGGAATACGTGTTGCGCCAGTCCAGCTGTCGCTGGCTGGTGTGTGCCGATGCCTTCAAGACGTCTGATTACCATGCCATGGTTCAGGAACTGGTGCCTGAATTGGCCAGCGCCAAGCCAGGTGAACTGGCCAGTGAGCGCCTGCCAGCGTTGCGCGGTGTGATCAGCCTGGCCGCCAACCCGCCTGCCGGCTTCCTGCCCTGGCACGCATTGCCCGAGTGGGCAGGGCAGACCTCGCCAGAGGCCTGCAGCGCTCGCCAGCAAAGCCTGCAGTTCGACCAGCCGGTGAACATCCAGTACACCTCCGGCACCACCGGCGCGCCCAAGGGTGCCACCCTCAGTCACTACAACATCCTCAACAACGGTTTCATGGTCGGCGAAAGCCTGGGGCTGACCGAGCGCGACCGTATGGTGATCCCGGTGCCGCTGTACCACTGCTTCGGCATGGTCATGGCCAACCTCGGTTGCATCACACACGGCAGCACCATGATCTACCCCAACGACGCCTTCGACGCCGAGCTTACCCTGCGCGCCGTGGCCGAGGAGCGCGCCAGCATCCTCTATGGCGTGCCGACCATGTTCATCGCCATGCTCGACCACCCGTCGCGTGCGCAGATGGACCTGTCGACCCTGCGCAGTGGCATCATGGCCGGTGCCACCTGCCCGATCGAGGTGATGCGCCGGGTCATCGACCAGATGCACATGGCCGAAGTGCAGATTGCCTACGGCATGACCGAAACCAGCCCGGTGTCGCTGCAGACCGGCCCGGACGACGACCTGGAACTGCGCGTGACCACCGTCGGCCGCACCCAGCCGCAGCTGGAAAACAAGCTGGTGGACGCCGACGGCTGCATCGTCCCGCGCGGTGAGATCGGTGAACTGTGCACCCGTGGCTACAGCGTGATGCTCGGCTACTGGGACAACCCCCAGGCCACGGCGGACGCCATCGACCCGGCGGGCTGGATGCATTCGGGCGACCTGGCGGTGATGGATGAACATGGGCACGTGCGCATCGTCGGGCGCAACAAGGACATGATCATTCGTGGCGGTGAGAACATTTACCCGCGTGAGCTGGAAGAGTTCTTCTATACCCACCCGGCGGTGGCCGATGCGCAGGTGATCGGCATTCCGTGCAGCCGCTATGGTGAAGAAATCGTGGCCTGGATCAAGCTGCACCCAGGGCATAGCGCCACGGTCGAGGAACTGCAGGGTTGGTGCAAGGCACGCATCGCCCACTTCAAGGTGCCTCGGCATATTCGTTTTGTTGAGGAATACCCGATGACGGTGACCGGCAAGGTGCAGAAGTTCCGCATGCGGGAGATTAGTGTGGCGGAAATCTCGGCGGTATCTGCGGGTTGATGGGTTGGGTCAACCGGCCCTTTCGCGGGTAAACCCGCTCTCACAGTACGGCGCCACTTGCAAGGTTGGCGCAATCCCTGTGGAAGCGGGTTTACCCGCGAAGAGGCCGGTCCTGCCAGTACACAATCCTGGTCTACCCTTAAGCCTTCACCGGTGGCTCCTGGCTCGGCGGGTCGCCCACCGTCGGTGGCATGGTCGGCTTGATCGGCAGCTCGTCCGGTTCTTCTTCTGGCACGGGCGGCGGCAAGCTCGGGTCGTCGATGTTGGGATCGGGGGTTTCCGGTGGAATGGGAATGTTCATGGCCTGACCTCGCGTGGGTGAATGAAGAGGTGCTGCAGGCTCTGACCGCTGGCAGTTGCCGTTCGCTCAATTTTTTTGAACCCCGCGCTTGTGCCTGGCTCTGAACCCTTACCGCCACCAGCCTGAGGGAGCAAGGTCGATGTCACGTAACGAGCCCTTTGAAAACGTGCCCACGGCGAACGATCACCCGGACCAGGCCATCAGCCTATCCCAGGCGTTGCTGGCGCCACGCATCGTGATCGAAGACACCCAACCGGTGCTCGAAGCCGGCACCTTCGCCGCCAAGGCCATCAGTGGCCAGCCGGTGGTCGTCGGCAGCAAGGTCTATTGCGATGGCCACGACCGCCTGGCGGTGATGCTCAACTGGCGCCAGGCCAACAGCCGCCGCTGGCATTGCGTGCCCATGCACTCGCCGGGCAACGACCTGTGGTTGGCCGAGTTCACCCCCACCGAACTTGGCCCGCACCTGTTCAGTATCGAGGCCTGGATCGACCCGTTTGCCACTTATTGCCACGACCTGGAGAAAAAATACCACGCCGGCGTCGAGGTGAAACTGGAGCTGGAAGAGGGCCGTTTGCTGCTGAGCAAAGGCCTCGAACTGTGCAGCGGCGCCCTGCACGAGGAACTTGAGGCCGTGCAGCAGCGCCTGGCTACACTCGGTCCCGACGACCAGGTGGCGTTGTTTCTCGACCCAACCACCGCCCGCCTGATGAGCGAAGCCGAACACCGCAGTTACCTGGCCCGCAGCCGTGAATTTCCGGTCGATGTCGACCGCCCGGCGGCGCAATTTGCCAGCTGGTACGAACTGTTCCCGCGTTCGATCACCGACGACCCGCAGCGCCACGGCACCTTCAACGACGTGCACGAACGCCTGCCGATGATTCGCGACATGGGCTTCGACGTGTTGTACTTCCCGCCCATCCACCCCATCGGCATGCAGCACCGCAAGGGCCGCAACAATGCCCTGCATGCCGAACCTGGCGACCCCGGCAGCCCTTACGCGATCGGCAGCGCCGAAGGCGGCCACGATGCGATCCACCCGCAACTGGGCAGTCGCGAAGATTTTCGCCGGCTGGTCGCCGCTGCGGCGGAGCACGGCCTGGAAATCGCCCTCGACTTCGCCATCCAGTGTTCGCAGGACCACCCCTGGCTCAAGGAGCATCCGGGCTGGTTCAGCTGGCGCCCCGACGGCACCATCCGCTATGCCGAAAACCCACCGAAGAAGTACCAGGACATCGTCAACGTCGACTTCTATGCCCCCGACGCGGTGCCGAGTTTGTGGCTGGCCCTGCGCGATGTGATCATCGGCTGGGTCGAGGAGGGGGTCAAAACCTTTCGCGTCGACAACCCGCACACCAAGCCACTGCCGTTCTGGCAATGGCTGATCGCCGATGTGCGTAGCCAGCACCCCGACGTCATCTTCCTCGCCGAAGCGTTTACCCGGCCGGCGATGATGGCGCGCCTGGGCAAGGTCGGCTACGCGCAAAGCTATACCTACTTCACCTGGCGCAACACCAAGCAGGAGCTGCGTGAATTCTACGAGCAGCTCAACCAGCCGCCGTGGAGCCAGTGCTATCGCCCCAACTTCTTCGTCAACACACCGGACATCAACCCGTACTTCCTGCACACCTCTGGACGCGCCGGCTTCCTCATTCGCGCGGCGCTGGCGACCATGGGCTCGGGCCTATGGGGTATGTACTCGGGTTTCGAGCTGTGCGAAGGCACGCCGCTGCCTGGCAAGGAGGAGTACCTGGATTCGGAGAAGTACGAAATTCGCCCGCGTGATTTCACCCAGCCAGGCAACATCATTGCCGAGATCGCCCAGCTCAACCGCATCCGCCGGCAGAACCGTGCTTTGCAAACGCATCTGGGCGTGGCGTTTTTCAACTGCTGGAACGACAACATCCTGTACTTCGCCAAGCGCACGGCCGAGCGCGACAACTACATCCTGGTGGCGATCAGCCTCGACCCGCACAACGCCCAGGAAGCGCACTTCGAGCTGCCGCTGTGGGAGCTTGGTTTGGATGACAACGCCGAAACCCATGGCGAAGACCTGATGAACGGCCATCGGTGGTCGTGGTACGGCAAGACCCAGTTCATGCGCATCGAGCCTTGGCACCAGCCATTCGGAATCTGGCGTATCGAAAAGGCTAGGTGAAAGTGGGAGCGGGCGTGCCCGCTCAACCTGGAAAATGCAAGGAGTCGCACATGGCCAAGCGTGCCCGCACGGCAGCCTTCATCGACGACCCGCTGTGGTACAAGGACGCCGTCATCTACCAGTTGCATATCAAGTCGTTCTTCGATTCGAACAATGATGGTATCGGCGACTTCGCCGGCCTGATCAGCAAACTCGACTACATCGCCGAGCTGGGCGTCAACACCCTGTGGCTGCTGCCGTTCTACCCCTCGCCTCGGCGCGATGACGGCTACGACATCGCCGATTACAAAGCCGTGCACCCCGACTACGGCAGCCTGGGCGATGCCCGGCGTTTCATCGCCGAGGCACATAAGCGCGGCTTGCGGGTGATCACCGAGCTGGTCATCAACCACACCAGCGACCAGCACCCGTGGTTTCAGCGTGCCCGCCATGCCAAACGCGGCAGCAAGGCGCGCGATTTCTACGTGTGGTCGGACGACGACCAGAAATACGACGGCACGCGCATCATCTTCCTCGACACCGAAAAGTCCAACTGGACATGGGACCCGGTCGCCGGCCAGTACTTCTGGCACCGCTTCTACGCGCACCAGCCAGACCTCAACTTCGACAACCCGCAAGTACTCAAGGCGGTGATTGGCGTGATGCGCTTCTGGCTCGACCTGGGTGTCGATGGCCTGCGCCTGGACGCCATCCCGTACCTGATCGAACGCGACGGCACCAACAACGAGAACCTCGCCGAAACCCACGACGTGCTCAAGGCGATCCGCGCAGAAATCGACGCCAACTACCCCGACCGCATGCTGCTGGCCGAAGCCAACCAGTGGCCGGAAGACACGCGTCCATACTTCGGCGAAGGCGAGGGCGACGAATGTCACATGGCCTTCCACTTTCCGTTGATGCCACGCATGTACATGGCCCTGGCCATGGAAGACCGCTTCCCGATCACCGACATCCTGCGCCAGACCCCGGAAATTCCCGCCAACTGCCAATGGGCGATTTTCCTGCGCAACCACGATGAGCTGACCCTGGAAATGGTCACCGACCGCGAGCGCGACTACCTGTGGAACTACTACGCCGAAGACCGCCGCGCGCGCATCAACCTGGGTATCCGCCGGCGCCTGGCGCCGCTGCTGCAGCGTGACCGTCGGCGCATCGAGCTGCTCACCAGCCTGCTGCTGTCGATGCCCGGCACGCCAACCCTGTATTACGGCGACGAACTGGGCATGGGCGACAACATCTACCTGGGTGATCGCGATGGCGTGCGTACGCCCATGCAGTGGTCGCCGGACCGCAACGGCGGGTTCTCCCGCGCCGACCCGCAGCGCCTGGTGCTGCCGCCGATCATGGACCCGCTGTACGGCTACCAGACCGTCAATGTCGAAGCGCAAAGCCACGACCCGCATTCACTGCTGAACTGGACCCGGCGCATGCTGGCGGTGCGCAAGCAGCAGAAGGCCTTTGGCCGCGGCAGCCTGCGCACGCTCACGCCCAGCAACCGGCGCATTCTCGCCTACGTCCGCGAGTACACCGATGTCGACGGCAACACCGAGGTCATTCTGTGCGTGGCCAACGTGTCGCGCGCTGCCCAGGCCGCAGAACTGGAATTGTCACACTTCGCCGACAAAGTACCGGTGGAGATGCTCGGCGGCAGCGCCTTCCCGCCCATTGGCCAGTTGCCGTTCCTGCTGACCTTGCCACCCTATGCCTTCTACTGGTTCCTGCTGGCCAGCCGTGACCGCATGCCCAGCTGGCATATCCAGCCCACCGAGGGGTTACCTGAATTGACCACGCTGGTACTGCGCAAGCGCATGGAAGAACTACTGGAAGCACCTTCAAGCGATACCCTGCAAGCCACCATCCTGCCGCAATACCTGCCCAAGCGGCGTTGGTTCGCCGGCAAGGAAGGGCCGATCGACGCCGTGCGCCTGTGTTACGGCGTGCGTTTTGGCACTGCCACCACACCGGTGCTGCTCAGTGAAATCGAAGTGCGCAGCGACGGCACGGCCACCCGCTACCAACTGCCGTTCGGCCTGCTGCGCGAGGAGCAGATCACTACCGCGCTGCCGCAGCAGTTGGCCTTGTCGCGGGTGCGCCGCGCCCACCAGGTTGGCTTGATCACAGATGCCTTCGTGCTGGAGCCGTTCATCCGCGCCGTGATGCTTGCCTGCCAAGATGGCCTGCGCCTGCCATGCGGCAACGATGAGGGTGAATTGCGCTTCGAATGCACGGCGCAATTGGCCGGCCTGGCGCTCGACGAGGAAAGTGAAGTGCGCTACCTCAGCGCCGAACAGTCCAATAGTTCGGTAGTGATCGGCGACCGGGTGGTGCTCAAGCTGATCCGCCGGGTCAACCCAGGTGTTCATCCAGAGCTGGAAATGAGTGCCTACCTGACCGCCGCCGGCTTTGCCAACATCTCGCCGCTGCTGGCCTGGGTCAGCCGAGTGGATGAGCAGCAGGCACCGCACCTGCTGATGATTGCCCAGGGTTACCTGAACAACCAGGGCGATGCCTGGGGCTGGACCCAGAACACCCTTGAACGGGCCATTCGCGACCAGATGGAGCCCACCACCAGCGACCCCGAGGCGCACACCGACGCACTGGCCGAGCTCAGTGGCTTCGCTGCCTTGCTTGGCCAGCGCCTGGGCGAGATGCACCTGTTGCTGGCCGCGCCAACCGAAGACCCGGCCTTCCAGCCACGTCCCAGCAATGCGCAGGACAGCCAGCGTTGGAGTACGCAGATCAGCGCCGAGCTGACCCACGCTCTCGACCTGCTGGCCCAACACCGCGACACGCTCGACCGCGATAGCCAGGCCCTGGTCGATGACCTGCAGCAGCAGCGCGACGGCCTGGCCCAGCACATCGACAATCTGACCGACCAGGCCCAGGGCGGCCTGTTGATGCGGGTGCATGGCGACCTGCACCTGGGCCAGGTGCTGGTGGTGCAAGGTGATGCCTACCTGATCGATTTCGAAGGCGAGCCGGCCCGGCCGCTGGAAGAGCGTCGGGCAAAACACAGCCCGTACAAGGATGTCAGCGGCGTGCTGCGATCCTTCGACTATGCTGCTGCGATGATCTTGCGCAGCGCGTCTGCGGTGGACCTTTCAGACCCGGCGCGGCAGGCCCGGCAACGGGTTGCCCGGCAGTACCTGCACCAGTCGCGGCATGCCTTTGTCGAAGCCTATGGCCTGGCCACCGCCGCCATGCCCCACGCCTGGCAGCGGGCCGAGGGCGAGCGCGCGGCTCTGGAGCTGTTCTGCCTGGAAAAAGCCGCCTACGAGATTACCTACGAAGCCGAGAACCGTCCGAGTTGGCTGGCCGTGCCTTTGCATGGACTGCATGGATTGATCAGTACCTGGGGAGAGTCAGAATGAACGTTACATTGCGTGAAAACGGTGGCCTTCGGCAACGGGACCTCGATGCCCTGGCCCGCGCCGAACACGCCGATCCATTTGCGGTACTCGGCCCCCATGGCGACGGCGCAGGCGGCCAGGTGGTCCGCGCCTTCCTGCCCAGTGCCCTGAATGTGCGCATCCTGGCTCGCCACGATGGGCGCGTGCTTGCCGAAATGGTGCAGGGCAGCTTGCCCGGGTTGTTCAGCGCGCACCTTGATGAGGCACAACCCTACCAGTTGCAGATCGGTTGGGCCGGTGGCGATCAGATTACCGAAGACCCCTACAGCTTTGGCCCACAATTGGGTGACATGGACCTTCACCTGTTCGCCGAAGGCAATCATCGAGACTTGTCCGGGCGCTTTGGCGCCCAGCCTACCCAGGTCGATGGTATCGACGGCGTGTGCTTCTCGGTGTGGGCGCCGAACGCTCGGCGGGTGTCGGTGGTGGGTGACTTCAACAACTGGGATGGGCGTCGCCACCCCATGCGCCTGCGCCACAGCGCCGGGGTGTGGGAGCTGTTCATTCCGCGCTTGGGTGTGGGTGAAACCTACAAGTTCGAAGTGCTCGGCAAGGACGGCATACTGCCGCTGAAAGCCGACCCGCTGGCCCGTGCCACGGAACTGCCGCCGAGCACCGCGTCCAAGGTGGCCGGTGAGCTTGGCCACGCTTGGCAAGACCACGACTGGATGGCGCAACGCGCGCAGCGCCATGCCTACAACGCGCCACTGTCGATCTACGAACTGCACCCAGGGTCATGGCGCTGCGAGCTGGACGAGGCGGGTGAAGTCGGGCGCTATTACAACTGGCGCGAACTGGCCGAGCGGCTGGTGCCCTATGTGCAGGAACTGGGCTTTACCCACATCGAGCTGTTGCCGATCATGGAGCACCCCTTCGGCGGTTCCTGGGGTTATCAGCCACTGTCGATGTTCGCGCCCACCTCGCGCTACGGCAGCCCGGAGGACTTCGCAGCCTTCATCGATGCCTGCCACCAGGGTGGCATTGGTGTGCTGCTGGACTGGGTGCCGGCGCATTTCCCCACCGACGAACACGGCCTGGCGCGGTTCGATGGCACTGCGCTGTACGAATACGATAACCCCCTGGAGGGCTACCACCAGGACTGGAACACGCTCATCTACAACCTCGGCCGTAACGAGGTGCGTGGTTTCATGATGGCTTCTGCGTTGCACTGGCTGAAGCACTTTCACATCGACGGCCTGCGCGTCGATGCAGTGGCTTCGATGTTGTACCGCGACTATTCGCGCAAGGCCGGTGAATGGGTGCCCAACCGCCATGGCGGGCGCGAGAACCTGGAAGCCATCGACTTCATCCGCCACCTCAACGGCGTGGCTGCCCACGAGGCCCCTGGGGCACTGATCATCGCCGAGGAGTCCACCGCCTGGCCCGGCGTCAGCCAGCCGACCCAGCAGGGCGGCCTGGGCTTTGCCTACAAGTGGAACATGGGTTGGATGCACGACACCCTGCATTACATCCAGAACGACCCGGTGCACCGCACTATCCACCACAACGAGATGAGCTTCGGGCTGATCTATGCCTATTCCGAGCATTTCATCCTGCCCATCTCCCATGACGAAGTGGTGCACGGCAAGCACTCGCTGATCGACAAGATGCCCGGCGACCGCTGGCAGAAGTTCGCCAACTTGCGCGCCTACCTCACCTTCATGTGGGCGCACCCGGGCAAGAAGCTGCTGTTCATGGGGTGCGAGTTCGGCCAGTGGCGTGAGTGGAACCACGACAGCGAACTGGACTGGTACCTGCTGCAGTACCCCGAGCACCAGGGCGTGCAGCGCTTGGTGGGTGACCTCAATCGCCTGTACCGCGACGTGCCGGCGCTGCACGAGCAGGACTGCCAGCCGCAGGGCTTCCAGTGGCTGATCGGTGACGACGCGCAAAACAGCGTCTACGCCTGGCTGCGCTGGAGCAGCAGCGGTGAGCCGGTGCTGGTGGTGGCCAACTTCACCCCGGTGCCGCGCGAGGGCTACCGTATTGGCGTGCCGTTTGGCGAGCGTTGGCAAGAGCTGCTGAACAGCGATGCCGGGCTGTATGCCGGGTCCAACGTGGGCAACCTGGGGGCAGTGGCCAGTGAGGCATTGCCCAGCCATGGGCAGCCATTGTCGCTGGCGCTGAACCTGCCGCCGCTTGGGGTTCTGATACTGAAACCGGCCTGAGATTGTTGGGGCTGCTGCGCAGCCCATCG